>DASQAT010000013.1 GCA_035635555.1 Candidatus Dormiibacterota bacterium | reverse complement strand
AGGCCCATCACTTTGCGTGAACCCGGCTCAGTAACGACCATCTTCACGATCGCGCTGGCATCGAAAAAGTGGTTGCGATTGAAGATTGCGGTCATCATCTTTGCTCGCATTTGCGCGACGACGCTAAATCCGGCTAACGCTAATTGGACTGCAGAAGACTTATGAAAAGACTAGCAAAATGCGATCCCGTCGGCCTAATCCACTAAACATAGCGAGGGCTCGCTCTGCAGCCTAAGCAACGAAACATAGTGAGCGTGACCAGAAGCGCGACACGAGGCCTCCTGAGTCCTGTGTGGCGCCTGATCATGCGCGCCCCTTCTCGTGGAACACGTTGTCGAGGGGGCTGCGGACGCCGCGGCCGCCGCGGTTGAGGACGTGGGTGTAGATCATCGTCGTCGCCACGTCGCTGTGGCCGAGGAGCTCCTGGATCGTGCGGATGTCGTAGCCCTCCTCGAGCAGGTGCGTCGCGAACGAGTGGCGGAGGCTGTGGCAGGTCGCGGGCTTGGCGATCCCGGTCTTGCGGACGGCTTCCTTCACGAGTCGCTGCAGGACGGACTCGTGCAAATGGTGGCGACGCCACTGGCCGGTCGGGGCGTCGTGGTAGCGGCGCGTGGCGGGGAAGACCCACTGCCAGGCCCACTCGCGCGATGCGTTCGGGTACTTGATCCCGAGGGCGCCGGGGAGCTCGACGTGGCCCCAGCCTCGCCGGAGGTCCTCCTGGTGCAGGTGCTGGGCGGTGCGCAGGTGCACGGCGAGCGGCTCGCGCAGCGTGGCCGGGAGCACAGTGACGCGGTCCTTCCATCCCTTGCCGTCGCGCACGATGACTTCGCCGCGCGCGAGTTCGAGATCCTTCACGCGCAGGCGGCAGCATTCCATGAGCCTGAGGCCGGCCCCGTACATGAGGGAGGCCATGATGCGGGGTGTGCCCGAGAGGGCCTCCATGATGGCGCTCACTTCGGCGCGTGTCAGGACGACGGGAAGCTTCGGCGGGCGCTTCGCCCGGACGACCTTTTCGAGCCACGGGAGTCTGATGCTCAGCACTTCGTGGTAGAGGAACAGCAGGGCCGCGAGCGCCTGGTTCTGGGTCGAGGGGCCGACGCGGCGCACGGTTGCGAGGCTCGTGAGGAACTCGCTGACTTCGCGCTCTCCCATGTCGGCGGGGTGACGCTTCCCGTGGTGGAGAATGTAGCGGCGGACCCACCCGGCGTACGCTTCCTCGGTTCGCGGGCTGAAGTGCCGGCGGCGGAGTTCGTGACGGACCCGCTCGAGGAGCTTCGGCGGCCGGCCGTCCGCCGATGGCGGTGGTGGCTCGCCGACTGCCGGTTCGTTCATGCGCCGTCTCCCTTCGGGGGCGCGGTGTTCAGAGCGCGGGGCGACTCGGTGTCCCGACTATACGCCGAACGACGGGAGGGAGCAACCGCCGCCGGGGGCCCATGTGCGGGCTGGAAGACGCGGCTGGAGAGTCCCCGGATCAGGTGCCCTGCGTGCCGCCGGAGACCGCCTTCTTCCACCAGGGGGTCTTCTTCCTGCCGGATTCGCCGGAGACGCCGAACACCCTCTTGAGGAGGTCGGTCGTGCGCGCAACGGGGTCCTTGCGGATCTTCTCCTCCTCGCGCCCGATCATGAGGAACAGGCCGTCGAGCGCCTTGCCGGTCACGTAGGCGTTCAGGTCGAAGGCGCTCTTTCCTACGAAGGGGAGCGTGGAGGCGCGCCCCATCATGGCGTCGAACGAGCGGGTGGCGCCGACCTTGTCGAGCTGCTGACCGACGATCGGGCGGAACAGGGTGTCGAGTCTGGGGCCGGCGTTCGTGCGCAGGTAGTCGGTCGCCTCGTGGTCCTTGCCGCGCACGATCGTCACGGCGTCCTGGAAGCTCATCTGCTTGATCGTATCGAGGAAGACGCTGCGGGCGAGCGGGGCGGCCGCCTCGGCGGCGCGGTTCATGCTGGTCACGAACTCGTCGACGAGATTTCCCCTGCCGATGGTCCGCAGCCCCTTGTCGATCACGTGCAGCTTCTCGGGCATGGGAATCTTCACATCCAGGTTCTTCAGGTAGCCGTCCGGGCGGCCCAGGAGGTCGACCGACCGGCTGGTGCCGACTCCGAGCGCCTCCTTGAGGCCGTCGGCGGCGGTCCTGGAGTCGAGCGTGGCTGCGGGGGTCGACGCGAGCGCGGCCCTCGACGCCGGCGCGGTCGCGATGCCGGCGACGAGCGCCGCGGCGGCGAGGAGCGTCGTGATGGGCCGTGCGGGCGCTGGCTTCGGTGGCGTGAGCATGACGGTCTCCACGGTGGGTGCAGTCGCCGCGGGATGACGCCCCTCGTACGAGGCGCTGGCGCGGCGAGGATTGTAGTCCTGTTTCCGTGCGCGGGACGCGCTTGACTCCGAACGGCGATCGGGATGAGGCTACCGGCTTCGGCCCGGCCTTCGACACGGGAGATGCGCTCATGCGGGGGGAGGTTCGCAAGGTGCGGGGCGGAGGGAGCGACGGCGTCCGCATCATCTTTGTATGGGCTGTCCTGGCGGCCACCTGTGTCGCGGAGTCCGCGGGGGCGAGCTCCGAGGCGCCGCGCCGGCGCGTGCGCGACCTCGGGATCGTCATCGGGCGGCTGGCGCCGGGGCCGCTCAACGCGATCACGGACGTGAAGGGGGTGCGCGTCGGGCAGGTGACGCTGAATCGCGGCGACGGCAAGCTGGTGCCGGGGAAGGGGCCGGTGCGCACGGGAGTGACGGCGATCCTGCCGCACGGCGGCGATCTCTGGCGTGAGAAAGTTCCGGCGGCGACCTGGGTGATGAACGGGACGGGGGAGATGACCGGCAGCATCTGGATCGACACGCAGGGGGCGCTCGAGGTGCCGATCCTGCTGACCAACACGATGAACATCGGGCGTGTGATGGATGGCGTTGTTCAATACATGCTGAAGCGGTACCCGGACATCGGCATCGGCGACGACGTGGTGGCGCCGACGGTGGCGGAGTGCGACGACTCGACGCTGAACGACGCGCGCGGTCTGCACGTCTCGGCCGAGGACACGGTCCGCGCCATCGAAGAGGCCCGCGAGGGGCCGGTCGCGGAAGGGGCGGTCGGGGCCGGGACGGGGATGATGTCGTACCAGTTCAAGGGGGGTATCGGGACGGCGTCGCGGGTCGTGCCGAAGGAGGACGGGGGATTCACGGTCGGCGTCCTGGTCAACGCGAACATGGGGCGGCGGAGCGACCTGGTCGTCGACGGCGTGCCGGTCGGGCGGGAGATCTCCGACCTGATGCCGAAGGAGATGCTGGAGGGCTCGATCATCATCGTCGTTGCGACCGACGCGCCGCTCGATCATCTCAAGTTGAAGCGGCTCGCCTCGAAGGCCGGCCTGGGGTTGGCGCGCACGGGGACGATCTCGAGTCACGGCAGCGGCGACATCTTTCTGGCGTTCTCGACCGGCAACCGTGTGCCGCACTATCCGAAACCGCTCACCTACACCCTGGCGGTCGTCGCCGACGATCATCTCGATCCGATCTTCCGCGCCGCGGAGGAGGCGACCGAGGAGGCGATCCTGAACGCGCTGACCATGGCGACGACCACGGTGGGGCGCGACGGCAACACGGCCTACGCGATGCCGCTCGACCGGCTGGTCGCGATCATGAAGAAGTACGGGCGGCTTGGCGGCGAGCCGGGGGCGCGGCCGGGGAGCGGCGACTCGGCGGGGGGTGCCGCGGGCAGCGCGGCGGCGGAGGCGCCGTGAGCTACTGCGATGTCGCGCCCGGTCATCCCTTCCACGGTCCGTACCACGAGACCGAGTACGGATTTCCGCTGCGCGACGACGACTCGCTGTTCGAGCGGCTGGTCCTCGAGATCAACCAGGCGGGGCTGTCCTGGCTGACCATCCTCAAGAAGCGCGCGGCCTTCCGGGAGGCGTACGACCGGTTCGACATCGGCCGAGTGGCGCGCTACGGCAAGCGCGAGCGGGCGCGGCTCCTGCGCGACGCGGGGATCATCCGCAACCGCCTCAAGGTCGACGCGGCGATCGAGAACGCCCGGCGGATCAGGGCGCTGCGCGACGGGCACGGGTCGTTCGCGGCCTGGCTCGACGCGCACCATCCCCTGGAGAAGGCGGAGTGGGTGAGGCTTTTCAAGACGACGTTCCGGTTTACCGGCGGGGAGATCACGGGGGAGTTCCTGACCAGCACCGGCTACCTTCCCGGTGCGCACGTGAAGAGCTGCCCGGTGTACGCCAAGGTCCTGCGGCTCGCTCCGCCCTGGTCAAGAGCGGCGCGGTCGCGCCAGGGGTGAGCGCGTGTCCGCGGCGTACGACATCGTCGTCATCGGCGGTGGGCACAACGGGCTCGTGACGTCGGCGTACCTGGCGCGGCGCGGCCTTTCGGTGCTGGTCGTCGAGCGCCGGCCGTACGTCGGCGGGGCCTCGGTGACCGAGGAGCCGTGGCCCGGATACAAGGTCTCGACCGCGGCCTACGTCATCAGCCTGCTGCGCCCCGAGGTCGCGCGCGAGCTCGAGCTGAAGCGCCACGGGCTCGTCGTCTATCCCCAGGACCCGCCGTACTTCCAGCCGTATCCCGACGGGCGCCACCTGATGCTCTGGAACGACTACGCGAAGACGCGCGAGGAGATCAGGAAGTTCTCGGCGCGCGACGCGGAGGTGTACGAGACGTACGAGGCGACGCTCAACCGGCTGGCGGAGTTCGTCGAGCCTCTGCTCCTGATGACGCCCCCCGACCCGACGTCGTCGCGCGCCCGCGATCTCCTCGGCCTGTTGAAGGCGGCGCGTCTGGCGCGCGCTCTCAAGAAGGACCTGTTCAGCGAGATCGAGATCCTGGTCGGGAGCGCGAAGGATTTCCTCGACTCGTGGTTCGAGTCGGAGGAGCTGAAGGCGCTTCTGTGCGGCCAGGCGGTCATCGGCACGTTCGCCGGGCCGCGCACTCCCGGGACCGCCTACGTCCTGTTCCACCACGTCATGGGGGAGGTGGACGGGATGCGCGGCTGCTGGGGGGTGGTGCGCGGCGGCATGGGTCAGGTGTCGGAGTGCATCGCGAAGGCGGCGCGCGAGCGCGGTGTGGTCATCCGCTGCGCGGCACCGGTCGAGCGGATCCTGGTGAAGGACAATCGCGCGGTGGGTGTCGTCCTGCAGGGGGGCGAAGAGGTGCGGGCGCGGGCGGTGGTGTCGAACGCCGACCCCAAGGTGACCTTCCTGCGGCTGCTCGACGCGAAGCGCGATCTGCCGCCCGAGTTCACGCGCGCTGTCGAGCGCTTCCGGGCGAGCGGCTCGTCGGTGAAGGTCAACTACGCACTCGCCGAGCTCCCCGACTTCACCGCGCTGCCGGGGAAGACCGCCGGTCCGCAGCACCGCGGCACGATCGACATCTGCCCGACGCTCGACTACATGGAGCGCGCCTACGACGAGGCGAAGTACGGGCGCTGGTCGTCGCAGCCGTTCCTCGAGGCGGTCATCCCGACGGTGTACGACGACTCGATCGCCCCGAAGGGAAAGCACATCATGTCGGTGTTCTGCCAGTTCGGGCCGTACGAGCTGAAGGAGGGAACCTGGGACACCGAGAAGGAGAAGTTCGGCGACCGGGTGACGGAGATCTTCACGCGCTACGCCCCCAACTTCAGGAGTTCCGTCCTGCACCGGCAGGTGGTCAGCCCGCTCGATCTCGAGCGCGACTTCTCGCTGACGCACGGCAACATCTTCCAGGGGGACATGACGCTCGACCAGCTCTTCTTCATGCGCCCGGTGCCGGGGTACGCCGACTACCGCACCCCCGTGCGCGGTCTCTACCTGTGCGGCGCCTGCACGCATCCGGGGGGCGGGGTCATGGGCGCCGCCGGCCGCAACGCGGCCGGGGAGATCCTGCGCGACTGGAAGCGCGGCCGGCTGCGCTAGCGCGGGTAGGCGAACTTGATCTCGGGGGAGGCCTTCTCGGCGGCGCTGACCTTGTACATCTCCCGCTCCTTCATGCTCAGCATCGGCGCGAAAAAGGCGTACGGGATCTGCTGGATGCGCGTGTTGTTGATGGTCACGGAGTCGTTGTAGAACTCGCGCCGGTCGGCGATCTCGTTCTCGAGCGCGGTGATGCGAGTCTGCAGCTGCGCGAAGTTCTGGTTCGCCTTCAGGTCGGGGTAGCTCTCGGCCAGGGCGAACAGCGACTTCAGGGCGCCTGCCATCTGCGAGCTGGCAGCCCCCTTCTCGCCCGGTCCCTGCGCCTGCAGGTACTTGGTGCGCGCCTCGATGACCTTCTGCAGAGTGTCGCGCTCGTACTGCATGTACCCCTCGCACACCTGCACCAGCTTCGGGATCTCGTCGTAGCGCTGCTTCTCCAGGACGTCAATGTTGGCCCACGACTTGTCCACGTTGACCTTCACCTGGACGAGCTGGTTGTAGATGCCGACGACGTACCCCACGGCGATCACGACCGCCAGGGCAAACACGATCAGGACGACGATCCCCATGGGCTCCCTCCTCCGCGGCAATATAGGTCGCCCAGTCCCGATGGACAAACTCGCTCCGGGGCCTTTCCCTCCCCTACAAAACCGTAATCCCCCCGGCACACCTGCGCGATCGATTTCACCGCCGCAAACCGAGCGCTTCGTCTTTCGTTGGGAGTTGCCGGAGACGTGAACGGCGCCGGGGGGGGCCTCCTGGCCCCCTTTGCCGATCGCGAGAAGCCGGTCGCTTACGGCCGGCAGGCGGCCGGCGACGCGTTGATCCCCGCGTCGCGCGACCCGACCTGCCCGGCGTCGCCGGAATTGTAGGTGCCGGGCCCCGAGCAGTCGTTCCCGCGGACGTCGAACCAGAAGGCCTGGCCGACCCTCGGGACCGGGGGCAGGCCGATGGAATTCGTCGTCAGGTTGTCCCCCAGGCAGCCGAGCGTGGCCCGGCTGAAGTCGCCGCCGGTCGCGCGCAGGACGGAGGGGTCGCCGTACACGACGTCGTGGGTCTGGGACAGCGGGTCCGAGAGCCACGACAAGGACGGGCTCCCGTCGGGCGGGAACGGCTGCGGGTTGAGCTGGACGCTGATCGGACCCGGCAGCGGGGCGTCGTCCGTCGTGCCGTTGCAGTCGTCGTCGATGCCGTTGCAGATCTCGAGGCCGCCGTTGCTGAGATTGCAGATGGTGAACAGCGCGCCGCCCTGCATCTCGGTCGTGTTCACGCCGTCGGAGACGAGCAGGCGGCCGGTGTACGTCCCCGGCGCGTCCGTCATGCGGTCGTGCGGGATGCGGAGCGTGCCCCCCGGGACGTCCAGCCCCACGGGGACCGGCGGCCCCGACGGTCCGCCGGCGGGGCCGCCCATCATGACCAGGATGAGCGCCCCGCGCGTCTCCGGGGAATCCGGGTCGAACGAGGTCCAGCTCACCACGGCGTCGTGGCCGGGGCCGATCGTCGGCACCGCAGGCGTGGAGCCGGGGGGCGTGGGCGGGGCCGCCGCGTCGCGCCCGGCGCGCAGGTCCGAGACCGAGGGCGCCCTGGGTGTCAGCGTCTTCTGGTCGAGCACGACGCCGTCGCCGCGGCAGTACATGTTCTGGCAGTCGATGCGGCGGCCGTCGCTCGGACCGATGAGCTGGACGGCGGTGGTCGTCGGGTCCCAGGGGACGTTGATCGAGAATCCCGCCCCAAGCTCCGGGCCCGGACCGTTGGCGAAGAAGCGGGGATTGAACCGGTAGTCGTGCACCCCCGCGGGCGTGACCAGGCGGATGCGGAAGGCCCCGAGACCGGAGAAGACCTCTCCCGCCGGGGACAGCGGGGCGTCCGCCATGTCCTGCACCCCCATGAACTGGTAGCTGAAGAAGGGCATCGTCCCGGTGATGAACGGAGGCGTCGTGCCGTCCCCCTGGCCGTTCGGCAGGTCGATCATCCCGGTGGCGTTGATGACGGGCGGGTCGGAGTGCGGGATCGTGTTCTCCAGCAGGTAATGGAACGTGAAGGTGTCGAGCCAGTTCTTGTAGCCGGTCGCGAAATTGACGTCCATGAGGTTGACGGCGCAGATGTCGCGCCCCCAGGCCGGTGTCGCCGGGCAGTCGAGTCCCGGAAACTTCGTCGCGTCCGGCTGGATGTGCAGTCCGCTCGGAAAGACCGTCCCCTTCACGTCGAACCCCTCGGCCTCGTACATGCGGCCGTCCTGCGGCTGGTGCGTGTACTCGTCGGCGCAGCCGGGGCCGAACGGCGGGCTCTGGTTGCTGCACGCGTGCTGGCTCAGATTATAGGTGTGCCCGAGCTCGTGTGTCGACACGCCGAAGAACCCGTCCTCGGCGAGGACGGCCCGCGGCGCGAACGCTCCCAGGGACAGGCCGATGGCGGTCGACGGGCAGAACTGGTGCCGGAAGGCGTTGTCCTTGAACCAGCCGTTGCGCACCGACAGGACCAGCCGGTCGATACCGGAGATCGCCGCCTTGACGTTTTCGACCAGAAGGGTCGTGAGCGGCTCGAAGTAGGGGGCCACCGAGCCGTGATCGCGCCACTCCTGGTTGTAGGTGTTCGACGTGTTCAGGCTCGCCAGGGGCCAGGAGGAGAGCCGCAGCGTCTCGTCGCGCGTGGACATCGCTTGCAGCTGCGGCGAGCTGATGAAGTTGAGATCTTCCTCGTAGTCGAACGGCTGGTACACGGTGATCAGATCGTTCGTGTGCATGAGCGGCAGGTCGGTGGCCTTCCCCGTGTTGTCGAGGTTGGCGCAGTCCATCAGTTGTGGCGGGGCGTTCGGCGAGATCGACTCCGTGTAGTCCACGGTGGCCGAGCCGCTCACCTTCCCCGTCCCGGCGACGAACGACTTCTGCGGCTTGAACGGCGGAGCGCTGGTCCCGTCGAACAGGGCGATCTCGGTGATCCCGGGGACGCTGGGGCTCCCTCCCGCGATCGTGACCACGCGCAGGTCGTTCACCGTGCTGATGCCGTCGGTCAGGGTCCCGTGCACGGGGGCGCTGATCGCGAACGGATACGTGCTGGCGATGACGACGTGCAGCGCCGTCTCCTTGTCCGCCACCGCCTTCGAGGTGTGGTACACCGACTGTACGATCTCGACCTTGTCGATCGACACGTCGTCCGGCAGCCAGTTGGCCGGCGTCCTCACCACCTCGATGCGCATCGCCGCCCAGTTGCCGGCGGTGCCGTTCGTCGTCCCGTAGCCATTCAGCTCGACCGCGTTGCTGCCGACGGCGATCGGATTCGAGCCCAGCACGCCGGCGACGGACATGTTGCCGGTGCAGACGTCGTAGATGACGTGCGGGAACCCGCCGGTCGGGATCGAAGGACGGTACGGGACGAGCGGCGACGGCGGGGGCGGCCCGTTCTGCGGGCTGATGTCGAAGTCATCGTCGTCGCTGGTGTCGTCGTTGTCCCACAGCTCGAAGTAGAGATCGAAGAACCGCTGGTTCTTGCCGGGGACGAGCTTGGACAGGCTCAGCGGCGGGTTCCAGCTCGCGTGGTCGTGGTTGCCGACCTCGGCCGAGATCAGAGGCGGCCCGGAGTCGATCCCGGCGACCGCGTAGAAGTCCTGCTGCGGCCCGAACGGATCGTCGTTGTCCTTCTTGTAGGCGATCGCCTCGTGGATCTTCACCGTCAGAGTCCCGTCGTCCGCACGGACCGCCGTGACCCCGATCCCCTCCAGCACGAAGATCGCCGCCATCCCCGCCAGCACAGCCCCCGCCCTGCGCATTGTCCCTTCTCCTTTGTGACAGTCCTTCTTCTCATCCCATAAACGCATTCCCCCAAGGAAACACGACATGGAATCCGTCCCTTCCTGGTTTTCCCTCTTGAATTGCAGTTCGAAAGAGGCTAACTTGCTGAAAAACCGGCGTGGGACGCCGAGTACAAACGACCATGGGCTCCGTGGGAGAGATCACCGAACGGCTGCTGGCCCTGCGGGCCGGGGACAAGGACGCCCTCAATCAGCTCGTACCGATAGTCTACGAGCGGCTGCGGGGGATGGCCCACGCCCGGCTCGCCGGACGCCGTCCCGGGTCGACGCTCGACACGACCGCCCTGGTGCACGAGGCCTACTTGAAGCTGGTGGATCAGACGCAGGCCCAGTGGCGCGACCGCACCCACTTCTTCGCCGTGGCGGCCACGGCGATGCGGCAGATCGTCGTGGACCACGCCCGGCGGCACTCGGCCCGCAAGCGCGGGGGCGGCGTCCGGCCCGCGGTCCTCGACGACGAGGGCCCGGGCGTGGCGCCGCGAGCCGAGGAGATCCTGGCCCTCGACCTGGCGCTGTCCCGCCTCGGCGCCCTCAGCGAGCGCATGGTGAAGATGGTCGAGCTGCGCTTCTTCGCCGGGCTGTCGGTCGAGGAGACCGCCGAAGTACTTGGGCTCGACCCCCGGACGGTGAACCGGGACTGGCGCGCGGCCCGCGCTCTCCTCTACCGCGAGCTGTCCGGGGCGCAGGCGACATGACGTCGCTGCCCGACCCCGATCGCTGGCCGGTCATCGCGCCGATCCTCGCGGAAGCGCTCGACCTCCCCCCTGAACAACGCGCACCATTCCTGGACCGGGCCTGCGCCGGCGACTCCGCGCTGCGCCGCGAGATCGAGGAGCTCCTGAGGGCGGACGAGCGGGCCGGCGACTTCCTAGGGGCCCCGGTCGATCTCACCGGCGTCGCGGTGCCGGACGACGATGGGGCGGGCGGCGATCCGCCCTCGGCGTCCGGCTCGACCATCGGCCCCTACCGCGTGGTGCGCGAGATCGGCCGCGGCGGCATGGGGGTTGTGTACGAGGCCGAGCAGAAGAGCCCGCGGCGGCCGGTCGCGCTCAAGGTGATCCTGGGTGGACGGCACGTCGACGCCGAGGCGGTCCGCATGTTCCGGCGCGAGACCGACAGCCTGGCGCGTCTCAAGCATCCGTCCATCGCCGCGATCTACGAGTCGGGCTCCACAGGGGAAGGGCAGCACTTCTTCGCCATGGAGCTGGTGCAGGGGCGTTCGCTGTCCGAATACCTGGACGAGCGCGGCCCCGCGCGATCGCGCTCCGACGTTCGCCTCCGTCTCGCCCTGTTCCGGAAAATCTGCGCCGCTGTGGCCTATGCCCACCAGCGCGGCGTCATCCATCTCGACCTGAAGCCGTCGAACATCCTCGTCCTCGAGGCGCCGGGGGGTGAGGTGCCCGAGATCAAAGTGCTCGATTTCGGTCTCGCCCGGATCACCGACCCCGACGCCCAGGGCGCCACCGCCGTCACGGCGTTCGGCCGCGTCCAGGGGACGCTTCCCTACATGAGCCCCGAGCAGGTGCGGGGCCGGCGGGACGAAGTGGACGTGCGCTCCGATGTCTACGCCCTTGGCGTCATCCTGTACCGCATGCTGACAGGCCGGTTGCCCTACGATCTGGAGGGGCTGGAAATCACCGAGGCGGCCCGGATCGTTTGCGAGGAAGCGCCGCTCCCGCTCGGGTCCGCCGCGGGCAGTGGGGCGCGGTTCGATCACGACCTCACGGTCATCGTCAACAAGGCGCTCGAGAAGGAGCCGGGCCGGCGCTACCCGGGCGTCGCCGCGCTCGATGAGGACGTCGCGCGCTACCTCGACGGCCGGCCGATCCTCGCCCGCCCCCCGAGCGCCGCCTACCTGATCCGCACGCTCGTAGCACGGCACAAGATTCCCGTCGCCGCCGCCGGAGCCCTCCTCGTCCTGCTCGTGGGATTCGCAATCGCGATGACGTTGCAGGCCCGCCGCATCGCCACGGAGCGCGACCGCGCGAATCGCGAGGCGACGACGGCGGAGCGGGTCTCGGACTTCCTGACCGGCTTGTTCAAGGTGTCGGACCCCGATGAAACCCGCGGGAACTCGATCAAGGTCCGTGAGATTCTCGACAGCGGGCTCGAGAAGATCGGCAAGGAGCTGGCGGACGAGCCGGAGGTCCAGGCGCGGCTGATGCAGACCATGGGGAAGGTGTACGCGAACCTCGGCCTGTATCCAAAAGCGCTGCCGATCCTGGAACAATCGGTTGCGACGCGGCGGCGGCTCCTGGGGGACGAGCATCCGGACACCCTCGCGGCGATGTACGACCTCGCGCTGCTCTATGTGAACCTGGGCCGCCGCGCGGAGGCCGAGAAGCTCGACGACCGCATCCTCGAGACGCGCCGTCGCCTCCTGGGAGAAGAGCACCCCGAGACGCTGTGCGTCATGGCCGGTCTCGCCTTGATCGACCGGCTGCAGGGACGCTTCGAGCAGGCAGAGAGGCTCGAACGCCAGGTGCTCGAGGTGCGTCGCCGTGTCCTGGGGGAGGATCATCCGGACACTCTCGACAGCATGGTCGACCTGGCGGGCGTTTATTACGAGGAGCGGCGCTACGCCGACGCCGAGATGCTGTACCGCACGGCGATCGAAAAAATCCGGCGGGTCCTCGGTGAGGAGAATTCCGTCACCCTCAGGAACATCACCTCCCTCGCCAACGTGTACGAGCGCCAGGGGCGGTACGCCGAGGCCGAAGCGCTGCATCGGGATAGCCGGGAAAGACTGCGACGTCTCCTGGGCGACGACCATCCGCTGACGTTCAAGGCGACGAACGATCTCGCCGTCCTGCTCGACGACCGGGGGCGCTACGCCGACGCCGAACCGCTCTATCGCGACAACCTCGAGAGGGAGAGGCGGGTCCTGGGCGAGGATCATCCGAGCACGCTCACGAGCATGAACAATCTCGCGAACGTGTACTCGTCCGAGGGCCGCTACACCGAGGCCGAGGCGCTGTTCCGCGAGTCGCTCGAGAGGGGACGCCGCGTGCTGGGGGAGAACCACCCCGACACGACGAACACGCTCTACAACCTGGGGTGCATGTCCGTCCTGCGTGGCAACCGCACGTCGGCCCTCGACTGGCTCGGGCAGGCCGTGGCGCACGGGTACTCGCATTGGGAGGTGATGGCGAAGGACTCCGACCTGAAGCCGCTGCGAGGCACTCCGGCCTTCGACGCGCTCGTGGCG
Source organism: Candidatus Dormiibacterota bacterium (assembly GCA_035635555.1). Classification (NCBI taxonomy): domain Bacteria; kingdom Bacillati; phylum Candidatus Dormiibacterota; species Candidatus Dormiibacterota bacterium. The sequence goes on along the minus strand of DASQAT010000013.1, from coordinate 184,500 downwards.
CGCGCCAGGGAGAACTCGAGAAAAGAGTCGCCGTCTACGGCAGGAACTTCTCCGGCTTCTTCAGCTTCTCCGGCAGGTAGGTATCGATGACGTAGTTCAGGCCCCACTTGGCGAGAGCCTGCTGCTCGGCGCGCACCCCCATCTTGAGAAGGTGCTCCACCGCGGCGACCCAGTCCTTGTGGTGCTGGAAGAACGGGTCGTTCTTGATGGCGTCGCGGGCGCGCTTGATGTCCACGTCCTTGAGAGGGTGGGTGGGGAGCTTGTAGTCGACGATGTCCTGGGGCGTGATCCCGAGGTAGCGCGCCTGGGGGACGCAGAAGTATTCGTTCAGGTGCGCGGCGTTGCCGGAGCCGACCTTGAGCGTCCTGTAGATGTTGGAGATGCCGTACGGGTCGCCGTCCACGAACACGTAGACGGGGATCTTCTTGAAGTCGGCCAGGCGGCGGATGAACCTCCGGCACGCCCGCGTGGGCACGCCTCCCATGGACACGAGGACGCAGTTCGCTGTCTTCCAGTACTTGTGCTTGACCAGGCGCTGGAACATGCCGGCGGTCTCGATCACCAGGATGAATTCGGCGTCGGTCTCGAACTTCAGGTGCTCGACCGAGATCGGGATCGAGTAGGCGCCGGAGCCGAACTTGGTGCAGTCGATGCGCAGGGGCTTGCCGGTCTCGCTGTCCTTGTCGACGATGAACAGCTTGCCGGAGATCTCTCCGCCCTTCTCCTCCGGCACGAAGCCGATCTGCTCGCGGTTGACCTCGAACAGGGCCTCGACGTCGTCCATGACGGCGTCCGACTCGGTCTGCTCCAGGAAGCGCGCGTCCTCCCAGTTCTTGGAGACGTAGTACGCCTCCCTCTTGGTGGCGATGTCGTCCTGCGCCACCAGCTCCTTCGAAAGCGCCATCATGCGCAGGGTCTGCGCGAACGTCTTCACGGTCGAGACGGTCAGCGTCCGCTCCTTCTTGCGGCCGCGCATCTCGAAGTATCCCTTCTTCGGATCGTACTTGACGTTCGACAGGCTGCGGAGCGGAAAGCGCAGGCGCGGCTTCTGGCGCTTGAGGATGGTCCTGCGGACCTCCTCGGCGGTGCTCTCGATCTTCTTGACTGTCGCTGAGGCCATCGGCTTCTTTCTCCTTTATGCCTTCGCGGCCGTGCCCGCCCGCGCGCTCGCGACCAGGGCGTGCAGCGGCAGACGCACCGGACGGTCGCCGAACTCGCGCGCCAGGGAGGCGGCGACGGCCTCGATGATCGTCCGCGTGTCGACCCCGCCGCGCTCGCGGATCCCGGCGCCGACCGGGTTCCCCTCGATGAGACCGGTCGCCAGGTCGACCGAGGATGGGCTCTGTCCCTCGAGCCCCACCTCGTCGAGACGCGTCTCGCTCCAGTCGTCGTCCGAGAAGAGCGCCCGCAGCGCCGGGCGGTCGTGCAGCGAAAACGGCACCTCGTAGAACGTCGGCGGATCCTTGGGAAAGTAGCGCAGCAGCGTCTCGTGCGCCAGCCGGGCGAAGCGGTTCCGGTCGAGCGAGTCCCAGACGCTCAGCAGGAGGCGCCCCCCCTGCGCCAGCACGCGCCGCGCCTCGCGGACCGCTTTCGGCTTGTCCGGCACGAACATCAATCCGAACTGGCAGACGACCGCCTCGAACGACGCGTCGGGAAAAGGCAGAGCGCAGGCGTCCGCCTGGCGCCACTCGACCGGCTTCGTCTCGGGGATTTTCCGGCGCGCGTGCTCCAGCATCGGCTCGTTGAGGTCGGTGGCCACGAGGCGGCCCCGGGGCGGCAGGCGATCGGCCAGATGGCGCGTGACGATCCCGGTGCCGCAGGCGACCTCGAGGACCCGTGCCCCATCCTTCACTTCGAGGCGGCGCGCCAGGTCGCGCGCGTACGGCTCGAACAGGACCGGCCCGAGATGGCGGTCGTAGTTCTCCGGAATCGATCCCACGAAGCGCGCGTTGGTGTCGGTCATGGAATCCGGCTCTTCTCGAGCGTGTCGGTGAGGGTCCTGACGATCTTGTCCTCCTCCGCCTTCGACAGGCCGAGGATCTCCCGGAGCGCGATGCCGATGTGCGGGATGTACGACTCGATGTACGAGCGCTTCTTCTCGGCCTCGGCCAGGCGCTGCCGGTGACGCAGGAAGCCGCCGAGGCGGCGCCCCACCTCCTGAAGCCCGAGCTTCAGCTCGCGGATGATCTCGGGATAGGAGGCGATCGCCTCCTTGCTCTCGGAGGTGAACGGCACCCAGACGCTGGCGACGTGGACGAACAGGATCATCGGGCCGACGGGCAGCGCCCCCTTCCCCTGCTGCAGGCCGTAGTTCCGCCAGTCGGTGGTGAGGGCGCCGCGGGTGATGGCGCAGGCCGACTGCTGGTACTGCAGCGGGACGCGGTTGGCGAAGCGCCACAGGTCGACGAGCTCCTCGCCGGGCAGGTCGCCGCCGTAAGCCAGGCCGGCCTCGACGACGAACGGGTTGCCGCGGTAGACCGCCGGCGGGCGGGTGGTCGAGGCGTAGAAATCCGCCTTGACCGCCTGCTTCAGCCCCTCGAGGATGAGCTCTTCGCCTATCGGCACGATACTGTTGGTCGGCGGCGCCATCACCTTGACCTTCGGGATGGCGCGGAACAGCGCTTCGACCTGATCGACGCCCAGCGAGCGCGGCCTCATCCCGGGGTTGAGACCGGCGGCCTTGCAGATCTCCTCCGCCACGTTGGCGGACACGCGCGAGAAGTCGGTCTGCAACGCCGTCTTCAGCGTGCGCCCCTTGGTGTCGCGCAGCATCGAGATGAGCACCCCCAGCTCGACACCGTACGGGTGCGGCTTGATCGCCAGAGGCTCGCGCGGCAGCTCCTTGGTCAGCCGCTCACGGTGGAACTCGTCCCCCTTGGGCGGCTTGTAATGCACCGTGGCGTGCGGGTTGGCCAGCGCCGACTGCATGACGTAGTCGTCCACCGACCGGCGTCCCTTCTTGTAGGTGCCCGCGAGGTCCATCTCGACGCGCGTGCCGTGCTCCTTGTCCCACTCGACCTCTCTGTCGGTCAGCACCTTCGGCTCGTTGCGCGTCGTGTCGATCTGGATCTCGAAGAAGTGGGCCGGCTTCCCCTTCCCGGTGCGCGAGGTGATCTTCACGGGTTGTCCGGTGGTGAGCTGGGCGTACATCCCGGCGGCCGAGATGCCGATCCCCTGCTGGCCGCGGCTCTGCCGCAGGACGTGGAACTTCGATCCGTACAGGAGCTTCCCGAACACCTTGGCGACCTGGTTGCGCACGATCCCCGGGCCGTTGTCGGTGATCGACAGGCGGAAGCGGTCCTCGGCCAGCTCTTCGATGACGACATCGATCTCCGGCAGGAGACCGGCCTCCTCGCAGGCGTCGAGCGAGTTGTCGACCGCCTCCTTGGTCGCCGTCAGAAGCGCCTTGGCCGGATTGTCGAAGCCGAGGAGATGGCGGTTCTTCTGGAAGAACTCGGCGACCGAGATCTCACGCTGCCGCCGGCCCATCGTCTCGGCGGTCTCGCGCCTGCGGGCCGGAGCGGCGGGCGTCTTCGAGGCGGCGACCGCCGGGGAGGGTTGCGCGACCTCAGCATCCGGCGCCGGGATCGCCTTCGCGGCAGGTTTCGATCGGGAGGCGTGGGACCTGGGCTGACGGGCGGAGGTCTTCGCGGATCCCGCCTGGGCGGTCTCCTCGCGGAACAGGTCCATCTGGACGACCTTGCCGCGCGCCTTCCCGCTCCCGGCTTTTGCCTTCGCCTTGGGAGAGGTCCTCGCCGGTTCGGCCCTGGCCGCCCTGGACTTCTTCGCCAATCGCTCCCTCCCCATGCGCCCGGGGATTGTAGCATCGACGCGGCGCGGGGTTCAGCGGAACAGCTGCAGGGCCTTGCGGAGCGTCGACCCGATCCCCCAGGCGAGCGGCGCGCCGACGAGCAGCCAGGCGAGAGCCGCCACGAGCAGGCGCGCCGGTGCCATTGTCCCCGCGGTCGGGGCGTCGACAGGCACCGCCGAGGCGGCCGCCCCGGCCGCCGATCGGCGCAGCACGCTCTGCTCGGCCTCGAGCTCGTGGGGCGTCATGTAGTTGTGCTCCGAGACGCGCCGGATGGCGAAATTGCACAGGAAGCCGAGGAGAAGGATTCCGGTCATGATGTACATCGTCAGGTTGTAAGCATCCGCCTTCACAACACCGCGATCGATCTGGAGCTGCCTGATGTAGTTGACGAGCACCGGGCCGAGGACACCGGCCACAGACCACGCGGTCAGCAGGCGGCCGTGGATGGCGCCCACGAACTGCGTGCCGAAGAGGTCGGCCAGGTAGGCCGGGATGGTGGCGAAGCCGCCTCCGTACATCGTCAGGATCAGGCAGACGCAGGCGACGAACAGCGGCACGCTGCCGGCGCGCCCGGTGAACGGGACGGTGGCGTACAGCGCGGCGCCGAGCGCGAAGAAGATGAAATAGGTCCGCCTGCGCCCGAGGAAGTCGGACAGCGAGGCCCAGACGATCCGGCCTCCGATGTTGAACAGGCTGAGGAGCCCGACGAACCCGGCGGCGGCCGAAGCGGAGACCCTTCCCTTGAAGATCTCCTGGATCATCGGCGAGGCCTGCCCCAGCACCCCGATACCGGCCGTCACGTTGAGACAGAGCACGGCCCACAAAAGCGCGAACTGCGGCGTCCTGACCGCCTTGTCCACGTGCACGTGGCCGCGCGCGACGTGCGCCTGACGGCTCGCCGGGGGCGTCCATCCGGCGGGCGTCCAATGAGGCGGCGGGATGCGGAAGGCGAGCGCTCCCGCGAGCATCGCGACGAAGTAGACGAGACCCATCACCACGAACGTCGGGGCGACGCCGACCGATGAGGCGGATGCGAAGCGGCCCATGAGCGCGTCGGACAGGGGGGCGGCGATCAAGGCGCCGCCGCCGAACCCCATGATCGCCATCCCGGTCGCCATGCCGCGCCGGTCGGGGAACCACTTGATGAGCGTCGAGACCGGCGACACGTAGCCGAGTCCCAGCCCGCATCCGCCGATGACCCCGTATCCCAGGTAGATGAGGACGATCCGGTGCAGGTGGACTCCGAGCGCTGCGATCAGGAACCCGCCGCCCCAGCAGCAGGCCGCGACCACCCCCACCTTGCGCGGCCCGGCGCGCTCCAGCCAGGTGCCGGCGAACGCGGCCGACAGCCCCAGGAACACGATGGCGAGCGTGTAGATCCACCCGAGCGTCGTCAGCTTCCAGTCCGAGGCGGCCGGCTGCGTGATGCCGATCGCTCGGCTGAGCGGAAGGTTGAACACGCTGATGGCATACGCCTGCCCGATACAAAGGTGGATCGCCAGCGCAGCCGGCGGCACCAGCCACCGGTTGAACCCCGCCGGCGCAACGATCCGCTCCCGAGACAGCAACCCAGCCATAGTTTTTGTCCCTCGATCCCACCCCGTCGACAACGACCGCGATTCTACCCCTCGTCTGAGCCGTTCCAGCGCCGAGTCGGGTCGCAACCCGTGCCGAGGAGCGGTGGGCCGCGCCCTGCCGCGCCGGGCCTTCTGAGACCTCGCGCCCCGGGACCCACCGCGCGTGCTTGTGCGCGGTGGGAGGGCGCGAGGCGAAGAGAGGGGAGGGTCGCGCAGCGAGCCGGACCCGTGCCCGGCGGGGCAGGGCGCGGCCCACCGCTCCTCCCTCGGATAGAATCCCCCCAGCACCGCGCCGTTCACAGAGGAAGAGAGGACAGGAGGACACCATGGCCGATCCACGCGAGATCTACATGTCACGCAAGAACAGCTGGCTGCCGCGCGCCGTCGCCACGCTGGTCGTGGGCGGGCTCGCCGTGGTCGCGCTCCTGGCGTCCGTCGCCTACGTGCCGGCGGGGCACGTCGGGGTCGTGACGCTCTTCGGACGGGTGACGGGCCAGGTTCTTCCGGAAGGGACGCATCTCATCTTTCCGTTCAAGACGGTGAACCGGATGGCGATCCGGACGGTGGAGCTGAAGGAGACCGCCAGCGTTCCGTCCGAGGAGGGACTGATCATCACCCTCGACACCTCTCTTCTGTTCCGGCTCGACCCCGTGATGGCGGCCGAGATCTACAAGAAGGTCGGCCCGGGCTACCTGGACGTGGTCGTCGAGCCGACGTTGCGCTCGGCCATCCGCACCGCCACGTCGGCCCACAACGCCAACGCGCTTTACACGGGGGCGCGCGAGGAGGTCGCCAAGCAGGTGCAGAAGGAGCTGGAGGAGCGGCTGGGGCCGCGCGGCGTCATCATCGAGAGCGTGCTCCTGCGCGACATCCAGCTCCCGCTGATGCTCAAGCAGTCGATCGAAGGAAAACAGCAGGCCGAGCAGGACGCGCTCAGAATGACGTTCGTTCTCCAGAAGGAGAAGCAGGAGGCGGAGCGCAAGCGGATCGAGGCGCAGGGGATCGCCGACTTCCAGCGCATCGTGGCGCAGGGGATCAGCCCGGCGCTTCTGGAGTGGAAGGGGATCGAGGCGACCGAGAAGGTCGCGACCAGCACGAACGCCAAGGTGGTCATGATCGGCAGCCCGCGCAACGGCCTGCCGATCATCTTCGAGCCGAAGTAGGAGTTGCCCGGGGGCCCACCCCCGCGGCATAGTAGCGGCATGCGGCCATTTCGTCCCGGATTCACGGCGGTCGGCCTCGTCCTCGTCGCCGCCTGCTCGAGGGGCCCCCTCGCGCCCACTGCGGCGAAGCACGGCGACGGGGTGCGCCGGATGGCCGATCGACTCAACACCATCGCCCGCACCACGCAGCCGAAGGACTATCCGTGGCGCAACAGCGAGAGGGCCGAGGACCTGCACCCCATGATCGAGACGACCCTCGCCCCGCGCGACTATCTCGAGCTGATGCCGCGCTACGCGACGGAGCTCCTGAACGCCGGCAAGACCCGGGAGGCGATCCAGGCGCTCATGGACCTGAAGCGCTTCTCGACCGCCGGCGGCACGAATGAGCTCAGCCCGAAGAACAGCACCTTCCTGCGTCACCACCTGGCGATCGCGTACCTGCGTCTCGGCGAGCAGGAGAACTGCCAGCTGCACCACAACACCGAGTCGTGCCTCATGCCGATCATGGGCGGGGGAATCCACGCCCGGCCCGAGGGCTCGCGCGAGGCGATGGCGGTCCTGCTGGAGGAGATGAAGCAGAACCCCGACGATCAGTCGGCCCGCTGGTGGATGAACATCGCCGCGATGACCCTCGGCGAGTATCCCGACGGGGTCCCGAAGCAGTGGCTGATCCCGCCGAAGGCGTTCGACTCGGATTACGACATCAAGCGCTTCCACGACATCGCGCCCGGCCTGGGTCTGGACATGGACGACTACGCCGGCGGCTCGATCGCCGAGGACTTCGACGGCGACGGCTACCTCGACATCATGGCGTCGTCCACCGGCCTGCACGGTCAGCTGCGTTATTTCCACAACAACGCCGACGGCACCTTCAGCGATCGCACCGTCGAGGCGGGTCTCGTGGGGGAGGTCCAGTCCCTGAACATCGTGCAGACCGACTACGACAACGACGGCCGCCCGGACGTCCTGATGTTGCGCGGCGGCTGGCTCGGGAAGGCGGGGCACCTGCCGAACTCGCTCCTGCACAACAACGGCGACGGCACGTTCGACGACGTGACCGAGGAGGCCGGGATGCTGTCGCTCCATCCGACGCAGACGGCCGCCTGGTTCGACTACGACAACGACGGCTGGCTGGACGTGGTCATCGGCAACGAGAGCACCAAGGACGATCCCAACCGGAGCGAGCTGTACCACAACAACCGCGACGGCACGTTCACCGAGTGCGCCGCGCTTTCGGGCCTGACCATCGATTGCATGGTGAAGGGCGTGACCGCGGGCGACTACAACAACGATGGCCGCCCGGACCTCTACGCCTCCTGCCGCAAGGAGCCGAACCGCCTGTACCGCAACGACGGCCCGAAGCCGGGGGGCCGGGGGCCGACGGAGTGGACCTTCACCGAGGTCGCCGCGGCGGCCGGCGTCACCGAGCCGGTCTACAGCTTCCCGACCTGGTTCTTCGACTACGACAACGACGGCTGGCTCGACCTCTTCGTGGCCGGGTACAACATCGACAACGTCAAGGATTTCACGGCCGACTACATGGGGCTGCCGCACACCGCGGAGCGCGCCCGCCTGTACCACAACGAGCATGACGGCACCTTCAAGGACATGACGCGCGACGCGCATCTCTACAAGATCCTGCACGCCATGGGATCGAACTACGGCGACCTCGACAACGATGGCTGGCTCGATTTCTACGTCGGCACCGGCGACCCGAACCTCGGGACGCTCATCCCCAACCGGATGTTCCGCAACGCGGAGGGGCGGTTCTTCCAGGAGGTGACGACATCGGGCGGGTTCGGCCACCTCCAGAAGGGACACGGCGTGTCGTTCGCGGATTTCGACGACGACGGCGACCAGGACATCTATGAGGTGATGGGGGGCGTGTACGAGGCGGATCATTTCAGGAACGTGCTGTACGAGAACCCGGGGCACGGCAACCACTTCGTCAAGCTGAAGCTCGTGGGCGTGAAGACGAACCGCGCCGCCATAGGCTGCCGCATCCGGATCGTGGTCGACACCCCCGGCGGCCCGCGCGAGATCCACCGGTCGGTCACGAGCGGCGGCTCCTTCGGCGGCAACCCCCTGCGCCAGGAGATCGGCCTGGGCGACGCGCGCTCGATCGCGGAAATCCGGGTGACATGGCCGACCTCGGGGATCGTGCAGACCTTCAAGGACGTGACGCCGGACCGGGCGTTCACGATCACGGAAGGGGATCAGAACCTGGCGGAGATTCCGCTCAAGACCTTCCGCTTCGCCACCCGTCCGGTTCCCGCGGGCGCCGCAGGGAAATAGCGGCTCACCAGGGAAAGACGAACCCACCCCGCAGGAGACCGGCGCGCGTCAGAAGCGAGATCGAGAACACCACCACGGCGACGGCCCCTCCGACGAGCGACCCCGCCACCTCGAGTCGGAGACGAAGCAGGAGTGATTTCTCGCCGCGCGCGGCGATCACGAACGTCGTCTCGTCGCTCCCCTTGCCGATGGCGACCGTGTCCTCGGTCGGCTCCTGGGGCGCCGCCGCGTCCTCGCGGACGAGGTCGTCCTGCACCGAGCGCACGGCGTTCCCCCACTCCTCCGTGCTGATCTGACCGTCGTGATCGGCGTCGAACGTCTTCATCCGCTCCGGATCGTGCTTGAGAGTCCGCAGGCGGTCCCCCAGCGCGGCGCGCCGCTCCAGGACGGCGTCCCGCAGACGCCTCACGGTGCCGGCGACGAACAGTTTCTGCCCCGTGACGATCCACCATTCGCTGTAGCGCTTGCGCCGCCCCAGCCAACCCTCGCCCCGCTCGATCTGCCGGTAGCTGCGCTCCAGCACGGTCTCGGCCCCCGCGGGATCGACGAGGAGGGCGCCGGTCTCGTCCTGCAAGTAGAACGGGTCGGACGATTCCCCCTGCTCGAGGGTCGCCCACTCGCGGCCCCCCCGGCTGCGCTGTCTCTCCTCTTCGAGGAGGCAGCGGTAGTAGACGCAGGGGATCCCCGAGTACGGCGCGACCAGCGGCGTCCTGTTCTTCGCGCTGCCGAGGAGCTCCGCGAACCCCATCGCCACCGAGCGTATCCGGGACGTCGGGACGTTTTCGAGAAGGCGCTTGCGCCGCAGGAGGATGAACCCGAAGACGATGAGACCCGCCCCTACGAGAACGGCGAGCGCGTCGAAGATGAGGCGCTCGCCGGTGGACCGCGCGAGGTGAGGGAAGGCGATCCGGGCGGTCCCCAGAAGGACGACGGCCCCTATCAGCCCCTTGCGGATTTGACTCGGATCGAAGTCCATCGGTCTCCCGGCGGGCGCGCCTCCCGACGCAGCCAATATAGGTTCTCGCCGGCGGGCGGCAAGGGGTTGAAGCGTCTCGACTTGAGCCGGAGGGTCGTGTGTCCGCTGCTGCCGCGCAGCAGGTATGGAGGTGCAACACATGAGCCGATTGTTGCGGACGGGACTTCTCGTGGTGCTGGCCTCTCTTCCCACGGCCATCCTCGCACAGGACGTGGTCGTGCTCCCCCCGGGTCACCGGGTCGCTGGAGGCCCTCCAGCCGCTTCCGGTAATAGTCAATGTCCAATCGACCTGCCACACCGTTCCCCCCAGGCGCGGTTTCGTGGAGTTCATCGTCCCCGCTCTGCCGGGACACGTCCGGGAGGCGACGTTGGTGCTCACGGAAACGCGCGGCACCGTGTCTTTCCCAATGCCCCCGAACACGCACGAACTGTCCTACTACGAGGGGGATCTCGTCCAGACCGACGCGAACGACCCGACGAAATCGTTCAGATTCAACATCACCAAGATCTTCCGCACCGGGCTGCGTGGCGGACAGGACTTCGCGGGGCACATCCTGGGCTTCAGGGTCAAGCTGGCCCAGGAATTCGGCGCCGCGTGCGACATCGATGGCTCGGAGTTCGGAAGTATCTCGTCCAGCCTCCCGCCGACCATCGAGATACGGTTGGGTCCTGGCCCAAAGAATTAGACTCTCGGCTTGACCGGGATCGTCCGTCGCGGTAACGTGACGGGATCTCGCGCCATCCGGAGCCACATTGGGCCTGAAAGTTTCGAAGCAGTCCGGAAGCCGTCTTCGGGCCGCTATCATCTTTACAGGGGTTGTCCTGCTGGCCGCCCGGCCGACGGCCGCGGCGGACGGACAGGCTGCGCGTCTCGGTCACGCCGTCGTCCCGGTCTTCGAGTCGGTCCGGCTGGCGCTCGACCCCGCGGCCCCTTCCTACCAGGGATCGGCCCACGTCGAGCTCAAGGGGATCGACAGGGCGGACTCGTTCACCTTCCACGCCCGCGACATCGTCATCGGCGCGCTGATGCTCAAGGGACGAGGCGGCCGCATCCCGGTCGAGCACGCTGTCGACGGGGACGTCGTCACGGTCAAGTCACAGCACCCCCTCGAACCGGGCGCCTACTCGCTCGACATCGACTTCACGGCCAAGTTCAACATGCAGGCGGCGGGCCTCTACCGGATCAAGGTCGATGACGACTGGTATTCCTTCACCCAGTTCGAGGCGACCGACGCGCGGGGCGCGTTCCCGTGCTGGGACGAGCCCGGGTTCAAGATTCCGTTCCAGATCACCCTGGTCGTGCCCGAAGCGCATCTGGCGATCGGCAATACACCGATCGAGAGCGAGGCGGTCGCCGACGGGCAGAAGACGGTCGTGTTCGAGAAGACGCCGCCGCTCCCGGCCTACCTGCTGGCGATCGCCACCGGGCCGCTCGAGACCGTCCCGATCGAGGGGATGCGCGTGCCCGGGCGGATCGTGACGATCAAGGGGGCGTCGGGGCTGGCGGCCGAAGCGGCGCGCGTCACGCCCCCCCTGGTCGCGGCGCTGGAAAAATATTTCGGCATCCCGTACCCCTACCGCAAGCTCGATCTTCTCGCGGTCCCGGAGTTCTGGCCGGGGGCGATGGAAAACGCCGGCGCCATCACGTTCGCCGACCGCATCCTGCTCATCGATCCACGCGTCGCCAGCGGCGAGCAGAAGCGCACGCTGGTGGCGGTCGCGGCCCACGAGCTGGCGCACATGTGGTTCGGCGATCTCGTGACCATGCGCTGGTGGGACGACCTGTGGCTGAACGAGTCGTTCGCCTCGTGGATGGGGGACAGGATCTCCGACCAGGTCTTCCCCGGCGGCCGCCTTCAGATCGCCCAGGTCAGCGGCATGCAGTCGGCCATGCGGACCGACGCGCGCCTGTCGACCCGCGCCATGCGCCAGCCGATCGAGGGGGTGGAGAACCTCGACCAGCTCGCCGACGAGCTGACCTACGACAAGGGACAGGCGGTGCTGACCATGTTCGAGGCCTGGCTCGGCCCCGAGACATTCCGCAAGGGGGTCGTCGCCTACTTGAAGACCCACGCGTGGGGCAGCGCCACCGCCTCGGACCTCTGGGCCTCGCTCTCGAAGACGGCGGGGCGGGACGTGGCGGGGCCGATGTCGACCTTTCTCGACCAGCCCGGCGTCCCGCTGGTGAAGGTCGACCTGCTTCCCGGCGGCAAGGTCCGTCTGAGCCAGGAGCGCTTCCTCAACGAGGGCGCCGCCGCTCCGCAGCGGGCCGCCTGGCAGATCCCGGTGATCCTGAAGTACTCGGACGGCAGAACGACGCGCACCCGTACGCTTCTTCTCAAGGAGCCGTCACGCGTCGTCGCGCTCCAGGGCGTCACCGGCCTCGTCTGGGCCCACCCCAACGCCGGCGAGACCGGCTACTACCGCTGGAGGGTGCCGCCCGTGACGCTCACGGTTCTCGCCGCCGCGGCGCCGAAGGAGATGAACGTCCGCGAGCGCATCGGCTACATCGGCAACCTCGAGGCCCTGCTCGACGAAGGGGCGCTGGGGGGGGACCACGATCTCCGTCTGCTGTCCCGCTTCGCCACCGACCCGCAGCCGGAGGTCATCGACGCGCTCATCGAGCATCTCAGGAGGGTCAAGGAGGCTTTCGCCGGCGAGGATCTGAAGGAGCCGTTCGTGGCCTACGTCCGCTCGGTCCTGTCGCCCGCCCTGCAGCGCTTCGGCAAGGCGCGAGCCGAGGGGGAGGACGAGGCGGTGTCGCTGCTGCGCCCGGACCTCCTCGAGGGGCTGGCGATCGAAGGGCAGGACGCCGCGATCCTGGACTACGCCGACTCCCTGGCGGGCGCGTACCTGAAGGACGAGTCCTCGATCGATCCGGCCCTCGCCGGCGTGGCGCTCCAACTGTCGGCCACCCGCGGCGACATGGCCTTGTTCAAGCGATACCGCAGGCTGTTCGAGAAGGCGCGCGTGCCGGCGGATCGCGGCCGTTACCTCACGGCCCTCGGCTCGTTCCGCTCCCCGGAGGTCGTCGACGCGGCGCTGGCCTACACGCTCCACGGTCCGCTCAGGACGCAGGAGATCCTGACCATCCCGAGCCACGTCAGCGAGGACCCCGGCTACCGCCCCGCGGTCTGGACCTGGGTGACGGAGAACTTCAAGCCGATCGTCGATCGCGTCCCCGCCAACTACGGGATCTTCCTGGTGCACTACGCCTCGGGCTGCTCGGACGAGCGGCTGCAGGCGGCGCGCGACTTCTTCTCCGACCCGGCGCACGACCTGCCCGGCGTCCAGACCGAGCTGAAGAAGGTCGCGGACGAGGTGAGCGACTGTGTCCGCCTGCGCCGGCGCGAGCGGCCCGCCGTGGCGGAGTTCCTTCGCAGCCTCACCGATGGGGCGGATTCGCGCGGCGTCGCGGCCGGCGGCGGCGCGCGACCCAGGAGTGTGTCCGAGTAATGGCATGGGCCGCGCACATGGGGCTTGCGAGTCCCAGGCGAGGCTTGAGGAGGAAACGATGCTGGTTGCATCGTTGACGACGAGCAACGAAGCATGGGGCCGCAATCCCTATGTGCCCAACGGGTTCGTGGCGGCGCGGGGCCGTCCACGTTGTTGCCGCTCCTCCGCGATGACTCACATCGCGGTCGTCGCGGCGCCTCGCGGCCGACCCCGCGGCGCCACGAACGCGACCCATGCCATTACTCGGACACACTCCTAGTGCCGACACTCCAGACTCCGGAGCGCAAGGACCCGGCGGCCCGTCCGTCAGACACCGAGCCCATCGTACCGCCGCGGCCGCCGCTCAAGTGGGCGGGTGGGAAGCGCTGGCAGGTGCCGCATCTGCGTCCCCTCTGGGCGGCCCACGCTCAAAGACGCCTCGTCGAGCCCTTCTGCGGCGGCCTCGCGGTCAGCCTGGGCCTCGCCCCGGGGCGCGCGCTGCTCAACGACATCAACCCGCATGTCATCGCCTTCTATCGCAGCCTGAAGCAGGGTCTGGTGATCAAGCAGTCGATGAAGAATGACGAGACGATGTTCTACGCGCGCCGCGCGCGATTCAACGCGCTTCTGGCACGCGGCAGGGAGGAGGGTCGCGAGGCGGCGGGGCTCTTCTATTACCTCAACCGGACGGGATACAACGGGCTGTGCCGGTTCAACCGGCGGGGAAGTTTCAACGTTCCCTTCGGCCGGTACGCCAGGATCACGTACACGCGCGACTTCACGCGCTACCGGAGAACCCTCGCGCGCTGGGACTTCATCAGCGTGGACTTCGAGAAGGTTCCGTTCGAGAAGGGGGATTTCGTCTACGCCGACCCGCCCTACGACGTGGAGTTCACGCAGTACGCCAAGGAGGGCTTCTCCTGGGACGACCAGGTCCGGCTCGTCGACAGGCTCTCCGCGCACAGGGGTCCGGTGGTGCTGTCGAACCAGGCGACGGATCGAATCGTACGTCTGTACGGGACCGCCGGATTCAGGCTTCTGTACGTGCAGGCGCCCCGCCGGATCTCGTGCACCGGCGACCGGACGCCGGCGCGCGAGGTGCTGGCGCTTCGGAACGTGTGAGGCCTTTTGGGTTCAGCGCTTGACTTGAAGCGAGCCCAGGAGCGAGTCGAAGCGGTCTTCGTTGGCCTTCATGGTCTTCTCGGGGCCGGTGCACTTGAAGAACCAGTTGGAGTCCGGTCCCGGCACGATCGCCCCGAGCAGGATGGAGCCCGGCTTCGGCTGCGGCGGGGGGCCGCCCATCATCGACATCGGCGACGGCGTGTAGGTCCCGCCGACCTCGACGCGGCTCACCTCGAGGTCGCCCACCTTGATCTCGGTGGTGCGGGGCGATTCCGATCCGGATCCGCTGAACTGCGCCACCCACCTCTGGATGTTCGCCTGCGCGTCGCCGCCCTGTCCGGCCCCGAAGTAGTAGACGACGCACTCGCCGTCCTCCTTGTCGGTGGACACCGCGGGAAGACGGTACTGCGCCCGGCGCATCTGAGAGGACGGCGTCACCTCGATCCACTCCTTCGGGGCGGTCCAGCGCACCCCGCCCGCCGGCGCCCCCTCCTGCGTCGCCTCGTTACCCTGTTGTCCCGGCATCGACGGCGCATGGGCCGGAACCGGTTCGAGCGGGGTCGCCGCGGCCGGCTGTTCCTGCGTCCGACCTCCGCACGCCGCCGCGACAACGAGCGCCATCGCCAGGCCGGCGCAACGCGTCGCCCCTCGGAGTGCATCGCGTGCCGCCATCGTCGCTTCCTCCCCGGTCAACGCCCGGCATTATGCCAGAGTCCATCCCCTCCCCGGCGTGTCTTCACGCGTGTTCAGGCCGCCCCGCGCCGCCTAGGCGCGCGCCACACCTGTGCTATGATTCCGCCCCCGCGCAGACCCAAACCTCTTGTCCACGGGGCACTTCGGGCCGCCTCCTGCCGGGACGACGGAGATCGCGATGGCCAAGCTCATGACGATGAAGGACGCGATCGCGAGCTTCGTGCGCGACGGCGATCTCGTCGTCATGGAAGGGTTCACCCACCTCATCCCGTTCGCCGCCGGGCACGAGATCATCCGGCAGCGG
Source organism: Candidatus Dormiibacterota bacterium (assembly GCA_035635555.1). Taxonomy (NCBI): domain Bacteria; kingdom Bacillati; phylum Candidatus Dormiibacterota; species Candidatus Dormiibacterota bacterium. The sequence goes on along the minus strand of DASQAT010000013.1, from coordinate 169,124 downwards.
AAGCGCGACCTGACCCTGGCCCGGCTGACGCCGGACCTGATCTACGACCAGCTCATCTTCGCGGGATGCGCCCGCAAGATGATCTTCTCGTGGGCGGGCAACCCCGGTGTCGGCCCGCTGCACGCCTTCCGGCGCGCGGTCGAGCAGGGGAAGCCGGGACCGCTCGCGATCGAGGAGTACACGCACTTCGGGATGGTGCTGCGCTTCATGGCGGGCGCGTCGAACCTGCCGTTCCTGCCCACGCGCAATTACCCGGGGACCGATCTGACGGCGGCGAACCCGCTGTTCAAGAAGGTGCGCTCGCCGTACGGCGAGGAGGATTTGTGGTGCGTGCCGGCGCTGAACCCGGACGTGACGATCGTGCATGCGCAGCGGGCCGACGCCGACGGCAACACGCAGGTCTGGGGCCTGTACGGCGTGCAGAAGGAGGCGGCCTTCGCCAGCAAGCGCGTCATCGTGTCGGTGGAGGAGGTCGTCGATCCGTCGGTCATCCGCTCGGATCCGAACCGCACGCTCATCCCGGGGATCATCGTCAGCGCCGTGGTTCACGAGCCGTTCGGGGCGCACCCGTCGTTCGTGCAGGGGGCGTACGATCGCGACAACGACTTCTACATGAAATGGGACGCCGTGTCGCGCGACGAGGCGTCGTTCCAGGGGTATCTCGACGAGTGGGTGCACGGCCTTCCCGACCGCGCCGCGTACGTCAGGAAGATGGGGGCGCGCGTGGGCGGGCTCCAGGCCGATCGGCAGATGTGCGCGCCGGTCAACTACGGTTTCTGAGGAGAGTCCAGGGGCGATGCCGGACTACACGACCTCCGAGCTGATGGTGTCGCGGGCGGCCAAGGAGCTGAAGAACGGCGACGTCGTCTTCGTCGGCATCGGCGTCCCGTCGCTGGCGGTCAACCTCGCCTACCGCATGCACGCGTCCGGGATCTGCATGATCTACGAGTCGGGCGCCGTCGGCTGCGTGCCCAGGCGGCTGCCGATCTCGATCGGCGACCCGTGCCTCGTGACCGGGTCGCTCGCCGTCGTGCCGATGCTCGACGTGTTCAACCTGTACCTTCAGCGCGGTCTCATCGACGTCGGCTTCCTGGGCGGGGCGCAGGTCGATCGCTTCGGGAACATCAACTCGACGGTCATCGGCGACTACCGGAAGCCGAAGGTGCGCCTGCCCGGCAGCGGCGGCGCCTGCGAGATCGCCGCCCTTGCGAAGAGGGTCGTGATCACGATCGGCAATTCGAAGCGCACGCTGCCGGAGCGCGTGGACTTCGTCACCAGCCCGGGCTACCTGCGCGGCGGCCGCGAGCGCGAAACCCTCGGGCTCAAGGGCGGCCCCGAGCTGGTGATCACCGACATGGGGGTGTACCGGTTCGACCCCACGACACGTGAGATGGTCCTCGTGTCGGTCCACCCCGGGGTCACCGTCGCGACGATCAAGGACAACATCGGCTGGGACGTGAAGGTCGCGGACGACCTGACGGAGACCCCGCCGCCAACCTCCGAGGAGATCCGGATCATCAGGGAGGAGCTCGACCCTCAGGGAATCTTCCTTCGATCCAAGGCTTCCTAGGGCCGGCAGGGACGAGACGATGAAACGAAACGCGGAAAGACGCAGGAGCGCCAAGCGGGCGACGCGCGGCGCGCGGCGCAAGACGGCCCCGAAGAAGACGCGCGCGGTCAAGCCGATCCTCGAAGGACCGGCGCTCGTCAGGGCGACGGCCAAGGCGGCCGCCTCCCTCAAGACTCTGATCGAAGAGCCGGCGCTCCTGGTCGAGGAAGCGCTCAAGGAGGCGGAGCAGATCGGCATGCTCCTCGGCGAGCCTGATGACGAGGACGACCCCGAGCCCCACGACGACGAAGAGGACGAGTCGTTCCTGCGCGAGCGCCAGGCCGGCTCGCGGCCGCGCTCGCGTCCCTCGCCGGGAATCGTCAAGGGGCAGGCCGGGTCAATCGCCCCGGCCGCCGAGTCCCCCGGCGCGGCGGCGGACGCCGAAGGCGCCTCCGCCGGCGCGACGCACCTCTTCCCGCGGAATCTGAAGACGGCCTACCCCGTCGCGGTCCGCGCCGAGGGGATCTGGATCCACGACAGCGCCGGTCGCAAGTACCTCGACGGCTGCGGCGGCGCGGTCGTCTGCTCGATCGGCCACGGCGTGGCCGAGATCGCCGAGGTGATGACGCGGCAGGCGAAGCGCCTCGCCTTCGCGCATTCCTCGCAGTTCATCACCCGGGAAGCCGCGGGTCTGGCCGAGCGTGTGGCCGCGCTGGCTCCGGGTGACATGAAGAAGACCGGCCGCGTCTACCTCGTCTCCGGGGGGAGCGAGGCGATCGAGACCGCCCTCAAGCTGGCGCGGCAGTACCACGTCGAGACCGGTCATCCCGGCAAGTCGAAGATCATCGCCCGCTGGCAGTCGTACCACGGCAGCACCATGGGGGCCCTGTCGGTGACGGGCAACGTGGCGCGCCGCGAGCTGTACGCGCCGATGTTCGCGCCGATGCCGCACATCCCGCCGTGCTACTGCTACCGCTGTCCGTACGGGCTCAAGTACCCGTCCTGCGGCATCGCCTGCATCGAGGAGCTCGAGACGGCGATCCACCAGGAGGGCCCCGAAAGCGTCGCGGCGTTCCTCGCCGAGCCGATCGTCGGCGCCACTCTCGGTGCGGTGCCCGCCGTCGACGGTTACTGGAAGAGAGCGCGCGAGATCTGCACGAAGCACAACGTCCTTCTGATCGCCGACGAGGTGATGACCGGCGTCGGCCGCACCGGCAGGAACTTCGCCGTCGATCATTGGGACGTCGTCCCCGACATGATCGTCGTCGGCAAGGGCCTGTCCGGCGGCTACGCTCCCCTCGGCGCGGTCATCGCGCGCGACTTCATCCCCGAGGCGCTCGAGCGCGGGCGCGGCTATTTCGAGCACGGCTTCACCTACAGCGCCAACCCTCTGTCCGCCGCCGTCGGCATCGCCGTCCTCGACTACGTGCGGAAGAACCGTCTCATCGCCCGCGCCGCCCGCATGGGGAAGGTCCTGGGCGAGAAGCTCCTCGCCCTGCGCCGCCACCGCATCGTCGGCGACGTGCGCGGCCTCGGCATGATGTGGGGGATCGAGATGGTGAAGGACCGCAAGAGCCGCGAGCCGTTCCCCGCGTCCCTCCGGGCGTCGCGCCGTCTCTACGAGCACTCCCTGGGCGAAGGGCTGCTGATCTATCCCGGCTCCGGCACGCGCGAGGGGCAGGACGGCGACCACGTCATCGTCGCGCCACCCTTCACCATCACGCCCGCCGAGATGGACGATCTCGTCGCCCGCCTCGACCGCGCTCTCGCGAAACTGGAGAATTCGCTGCGCTCCTAGGACCCTTCCTGGAACGCCACCATCGTCCGATCCGCTTCGACGATCGAGCCGAACATCTTCCGGATGTTGTCCTGCTCGGCGGCGGGCCAGCGGCCGCGCGGCGCCGTGAAGCGCCGGGTGCAGCGCATCGAGCCGTCTCCCTGCGACGAGCACGAGACGGTCAGGCTGCCGAGGACCGACTTCAACGCCACCGGCTTCGGCGGCGCCGCCGCCTTCATCCCCGCCGGCGGCACGATGGTCACCGTCTGCTCGCTGTTCACGCCCCGGTCGACGTAGAACGGATAGGAACGCTCGGCGCGCGAGATCGGGTTCGAGTCTTCGCAGCCCAGGACACAGCCACGAACAAGCAGAAGCGACTCGGCCTTCGTCACCAGCTCGGGCGCCTCGATGGTCATCTTGAGACGCAGCGGCTTGTCGATCGCCTCCAGGTCTTCGGCCTGGAACGATTTCAGCGCCGCCCCGGGCCGCTTCTCCTTGAGCCAGGACTGAAGATAAGCCGTGCGCGCCGATTCGGACGCCGGCAGGAGCTCCTGCCGCATCTCGATGGCGTCCTCGCCCTGGAACTCCGCTACCACGTCGAGCTCCGCGGGGCCTTCCGCCCGCGGCTTGACCGTGATCTGGTAGCGCGTGCCGCTGATCTCGTCCTTCTGTGGCAGGTTGATCAGCGCGGAACCCGTTTCGGTGATGTACAGCGCCCCCGCCCCCGAGTCCTGCCAGGGCATGAAGCCGTAGGGGAGGTAGGCGACGGTCGGATCGAGCCAGATCGCCGTGTTGTCCGGCTGCGGCACGGCGACGATCACGTGGCTGAACTGGGAGAGGCTATAGTAGGTCGTGATCAGCGTTCCCTTGTCTTTCCCGACCACAAGGACGATGTTCGCCGGCACTCCGATCGACCGCAATGCGGCGACGAGCAGGACGGCCTTCTCCTCGTTGTCGGCCGACTTCTTCTTGAGCATGTCGCCGACGGATGATGTGTTTGCGTACACGTCGTCGTACGGCACGTAGCGGAAATCATCGGTGACGTGTCGGAAGATCGCCTTGAGCTTCTCGTCCTGGCTCGCAACCCCCTGGGTCCAGCCGCTCACCGTCTGTTTCATCGAGACTTCGTCGAGCTTGTAGGCCTTCGCGTAGTAAAAGCGCGTGTATTTCGCTACCGAATCCCAGTCCGTGAAGAGATTGTCCTCCCGCCCGAGAGCCGCCCACTGCGCCCCCTCGAGGGCCCTGAGCACCATCTCGATGCGGGGACTCACCTCGGCCACGGGCGGCATCATTCGTTCCTCCCTGTAGGCGGGGACATCCTTCATCTCGACCGTCAGCAGCTTGCCCTTCACCTTCCCTTCTTTCCAAGGCGTCGACTCGGGCTCCGGATTGGGACACTTGTCGCACAGGATCCTGTACGCGGTGGCCTCGTGGACCGCCTGCGACATCCGGGAGTAGAGCGTGAACTCGGGACCGGCGAAGAGCCAGGGCTCGATGTAGATGATGCTGCTGACGTGCCGTTTGTACCGATACTCGAGGATGGCGCCCGGCTCCACGCCGGGGAAATTGAACACGAATTCGGTGAGCTTGTACCCCCGCCCCTTTTCGACCAGCTTCTCGAAGATCTGGTCCGGCGCAACCGGCAGGACCGTGCCGTCCGGCTTGATCGTGCGCGCCTCGATTCCGCTGACCTCGGAATACTTGCGCGAGGGGATGTGCACTTCGGAGTATTTCCTGCCCCTCTCATTGAGAATTTTCATGCGCCAGTGATAGTCGAGGTAGTTCGTCACGAAATGATTCTCCTCGACGATCTTTCCCCGGCGCGTCTGCCGCAGGATGACCGCGTCCGCCTCCGGATCCTGCTGGACGGATTTCAGGGCGCGCTCCTGCTCCGAGATCTCCGGCCAGGGGACTGCCTCGTCCTTTACCGCGGCGCGGAGGGACATCGCGTCGGTTGATGCGGCGAATATCAGCAAGCCCATGACCGCGCTCGCATACTTACTGCGCAGCAGGCCCTGGTGATCCACGGTTCCTCCCTGCTCGCGAAGGGACTTCAGTGGCCTCCGGCCGAGGTCGCATCGGAGCGCTCGAAGGCGACGGTCGTGCGGTCGGCCTCGACGATCTTGTCGAACATGGCGCGCACATTCGTCTGTTCGCTTGCCGGCCAGCGATTGCGCCGCGCGACGAACGCGTGCGAGCATTTCATGCTCTTGTCCTCCAGGGACATGCAGCTGAAGGTGTGAGTGGCAACCGACGACCTGGTGCTGAAAGGAGGCGGTGCCTGGGATGGCTTCATACCCTGGGGAGCCTGAATCACGACGGATTCGTCCTCGTTCCAACCACGATCGACGTAAAAGGGATATTGACGCTGTGCTCTGGAGACTGGATTGCTCTCCTTGCAGGTGAGCACGCACCCCCGAACGAGCACCACCTCGTCGGCGCTCGTCACCAGGCCGGGAATCTGCAGACTCATCTTCAGACGCAATGGCTTGTCCTGATCCTCGATGTCCTCGATCGTGTAGGAGCTCAGGACGGCGCCGTTGCGCTTCTTCTGAACCCAGGTCTCCAGGTATGTCTTGCGCGCCGTCTCGGCGGCCGGTACCAAGTCCTCGCGCAGGTCAACTGCGTCTTCGCCGGTGAATTCCGCCTCCACGTCAACGTCAGCCTGACCGTCCTTCCGCGGCTTCACCAGCACCTTGTACCTGCTGGCGCTCAGCTCATTTTTCACCGGGAGCGTGAGCATCTGACCCTTGCCGTCCTTGATCAGAAGTGCGTCTGCGCCCGAATCCTTCCAGGGAACGAAGCCATAGGCCGAGTAGCTGACGGTGGGATCAAGCCACAGAGGAGAACCTCCCTGTTGGGGCACGGCAACCACGGTGTGGGTGAACTGCGAGAAGCTGAAGAAGTTCGGATTGAGCGATCCCCCGTCCCTGCCGGAAACGAGCGCAGTCTGCGAATCGATGCCGATCGCCTTCAGAGCCGTCATAAGCAACACCGCCTTGTCTTCGTTATCCGCCATCTTGTTCTTGAGAATCCAGGCGATGGAGTGCGAGGCACCGAAGACCCGCTCGAAGGGGCGATAGCGGAAGTCTCGCTGGACATGCCGGAAGACCGCCTTCGTCTTCTCCTGAGGGTCGCTGATCCCCTGGACCCAGCCCTCCACGACCGGCCTGATGTCCGACAGGCCTGTCTTCATCGCATCCTGGTAGTAGCTCCAGGCATACAGGGCCACCGACGGCCAGTCGATGAAGAATTGATTCTGGCGTCCGAGCCCCCAGATCGCGCGATTTTTCCAGTGCGCCAGCAGCATCTCCAGCCTCGGGCTGGCGTCCCTCTCCGGGGGCATCAGGTCCTCGGACTTGTAGCCGGGAATATCGCGAAGCTCCATCGTGTACATCTGGCCCTTCGCTTTGCCCTCGCGCCAGGGAGACACCGTCGGCTGTTGATTGTTCGGGCAGAGATCGCACAGAACCGTGTAGCCCATGTCCTCCGGAATCGCCTGCGTCATGCGCGACCTCAGGGTGAATTCCGACAGGGGGAAGTAGTACGGGTCGATGAAGAGGAGACTGTAGTCATGGCGGTCGTATCGAACCTCCAGGATGACACCCGGCTCGACCGCGGGAAAATGGAACACCCAGGCGGTCTCCTTGTAGTCAGCGACCTGGAAGACGACTTTCTCGAAGATCTGATCGGACGGAACTACGATCGCCGTGCCGTCAGGCTTCACAGTGCGCGCTCGGATGTTGCTGACGCGTGAATATTTGCCGGCCGGAATCTCGAACTCCCCGTAGCGCTTCCCTCGCTCGGTGAGAATCTTGTACCGCAGGTGATAATCCAGCACGTTGAGTATTTCGTCAGCCTCCTTGAGGATCTTGCCATTGCGCTCGTTCAGGAGCACGACCGCATCGGCCTCGGGATCCTGATCCACGCGCTTGAGGCTCCGCTCCTCCGGGGAGATCTCGGGCCAGACCTCCGCGGATCGGTCGGCTGCCAGCGCCGGAGCCCCAAGGTGACTTCCATCCGCGGGGAGCATGGCCAAGATCAGGCCCAGGCAGGCAAGAACCGACGCGTGGCGCCATCGGCGGAGGGTTGCAGTCATTGATGCCTCCTTCGATCTCGGGACTATTCAGAACAGAAGTTTGCTGGTATTCTACTCGCAGCACATACACTGTCAATCCGGTTCATGACGATTTTCTGCCACGGTGTCCGTCGGGTGAGTGGGCCGCGAAGAATTGTGGCCTGGGTGTGGCTCGCCTGTTCTGCACTTGCCTTCTCCCCGGGTCCCTCTCCACCACGCGCCGCGGACATCGAGAGCGGGCAGGATGCTGTTCTCCTGGAGGAGCACCTCGATATCGAGATCGTCTCGGAAACCCTGGCGCGCGTCCATTACTCCAATCGCACCAAGATACTGACCGCCAAGGGAGTCGATGAATTCGACGTTGCTTCGATCTATTACAACCCCTCCGTCACGGTTCGCGATTTCCATGCCGCTGTCATATCCCCGCAGGGGAAGCGCTCCGAGGTCAAGAAACAGCAGTTTTTCGATGGAGCCGCCTTCGAATCGTTCGAACTCTATGGGGACACGAAGCATCGATCCGTCACATTTCCGGGGCTTGTTCCAGGCGCCACGTTGGAATATCAGTACGAGCAGGATCTCCATAATCTGTTCTACCTGCAGTGGTACAGCAGGTTTGACTTTCAAGAGACGATTCCGGTGCGCTCGAAAACCTTTACGCTGCGGGCCGACTCCTCGTTTCCGTTGCGCTTCGCGGTCCAGGGCTCGCCAGAATACGGGAGCGAGGAAAAGGACGGTGTGGTGACCCACCGTTGGCGGGTACAGGACGTGGAGGCCGTCAAGAGCGAAACGATGATGCCTCCGGATCGGGACATTGTTCCGCACGTGCGGATTTATCTACGGTCTTATCTCTACGACAACAGCAGGGTGGACGCGACGGATTGGAACGGCATCGCCCGGTGGACGCGGGACTTGTCGCGCGAGAGGCAGATTCCTACTGAAGAGGTGGCCGCGAAAGCACGGCAATTGACGGCAGGGCTCTCGGATCCAGTGGCCAAGGCGCAGCGTGTCTATGAGTTCGTCCAGAAGAGCATCAGCTACGTGGCGATCGAGCTGGGAATTGGAGGCTGGCAGCCCCACGACAACGGCTCGGTCTTCAAGAACAGGTATGGAGACTGCAAGGATAAGGCGACGCTCGTCATCGCCATGCTGCAGGCCGTGGGCGTCCAGACCTTCCCTGTCCTGATACGGACACGAGAATCGGGACTCACGGATCGGGATTACCCATCTTCCGACTTCAACCACGTGATCGCCGCGCTGCCGGAGGCGGACGGATATCTGCTCATGGACCCTACCTCGGAGACCGCTCCTTTCGGCGACCTGCCCTGGAGGGACCAGGGCGCGAACGCTCTGGTGGTGAAAGAGGATGGATCCGGGGACATGATCCAGACCCCGTTGTCCCCCGCGGATCACAATCGGATCCAGTGGCTGGTGACCGCGTCACTGGGCGACAACGGCGACTTGGAGGGAAGCTACAGCATCGAAGCGTTCGGGCAGGACAGGACCGAGTTCGCCGGTTTCGTCGCGGACACAAAGCCGACCGAAAGAGAGGACGCCCTGGCCCGCTTCATGGCCCGCATCTGTCCCGGGGCGGTGCTGCTGGGGCACGACGTGATCCAGCCCAAGGACGCTCACGATTCATTGAAGCTGGTCATCCGATTCAAAGTCCCACGATTCGTCGTACGGGCTGGGAATCTTGATGTTCTCTCACTGCATCTCGTTCGATTCCCCAACGTCGCGAGCATGGCCGCTCCATCCAGTCGGCATCATCCGATCTTCTTCGAGAATCTCTCGAGCGAGACCTCCGAAGTGCGTCTCTACCTCCCTCCCGGCAAGCACGTCAGGAAGCTTCCTGAAGGGCGCAATCTCACTGCGCCCGGATTCTCGGCGGCGAGCAGCTACGAGGTGAAGGGGGACAACGGGCGCGACATGCTCCTGGTGAAGCGCTCCATAACGTTCTCCAAGCGGGAAATTCCGGTCGCGGATTACAGCGCGCTGAAACAATCGCTGTCGGCGCTATTGGAGGAAGAATCCCGCGCCGTTACGCTACAGACGGGAAGTTCTCCACCGGCACACTCGTAAGTTCAGCGTTCGAGCGTTTTCGCAGCCTCTCCGATGGTCGCCGCGCGCGTACGGATGGCGACGGCCAGGGCCTGCGCCTGCTCGCGTGCCCGGTGGGCGTCGCCGTCGTGGACTGCCTCGCGCAATCCGGGAAGCGTCTCCGCCGCGTAGGTCGGGAGGGGTGCGTAGACGAGATGCTTGAACCAGGGTCGCTTCGGGAGTCCGTCCGCGCGTAGGAGGTCCCTCTCCGTCTTCATGATCGCGGTGTTCACGCGCGTGAGCGCCTCGGGGGAGGGACGCGACGGCCCGCCGAGCGCCGCCGCGACCCTCGTGTCGAGATCGTCGGCCGCCTTATCCCACTCGGCGAGCGCCGCTCGCAGGTCCGCGAGGTCGGGGAGCGCGCCGGATGCGGCCGCGTCCTTGCCGCGCGGCGCCGCGGCGCGGGCCCCCTTCTCGACGTCGTCCAGGTAGGCCGCCACGTCCGCAGGGTAGGGTGACTCCTCGAACGGCAGGATGTCGGCGTTGGCGAGGCGGTAGGCAAGGAGCCCCCACACCCGCACCATCGCGGTGTGGTACTTGAATCCCGGATCGCCGAAGCGGCTCATCCAGAAGTAATCGTCCAGGACCGAGTGGTACACGCCGTACGGGCCGTCGAATCCGGCGTCGAGCGACGGGATGCCGATGTGGTTGAAGAAGACGGTGTAGTCCGAGCCGCTCCCCAGGATGTCGTAGGTCACCTCGTGCTCCTGCTTCCCGACCGAGGAGGCGTTGTACGTCGACTTGAAGCTGTCCCTGCCGGCGGCGCGCAGCGTGGCGGTGTAGAGGTCCGCGCCGCTCCGCGGATCGGGCACGTCGCGCAGCGTCTCGGAGATCAGGCGCCGCATCGACGGGACCGCCGACGCCTGGAAGGTCGGACCCGAGGTCGATGAGTCGACGTTGAGGCAGGCGACACCGTTGCGCGCCAGGTCGTCGCGGCGCTCCTCGCCCCACTCGGTCGAGCCGGTCAGCGTCCATTCCTCGGCATCCCAATTGCCGAACACGAGCGTGCGCCGGGGCGGGTAGCCGCGCTTCTTGAGCTCGCCGGCGACGCGCGCCAGCTCGAGCATCGTCGCGGTGCCGCTCGACGGATCCACCGCGCCGTACACCCACGCGTCATGGTGGTTCCCGAGGATGATCTGCCGGTCCGGCTCGTCGCTGCCGCGCAGGACGCCGATGACGTCGGTGATGGCGCGCGTCTCGAACGACGCTTCGATCTTGAGGTGCAGGCGCGACGGACCGGGGCCGACGTGGTAGGTCAGCGGCAGGCCCCCCTGCCAGCCTTCCGGCACCGCCGGCCCCGCCAGGCTCTTGAAGACGACCAGCGCGTCCCGTCCGGAGATCGGCACGGCCGGGATGCGCGGCAGGATCTCCGACTCGGCCGGCTTGATCCGTCGCGCGCCGGGGAGCGAGGCCCACCCCGGTGTCAGCGGGTCGCCGGGGACGATGTAGTCGTACACCACCGCCCCCCGCTGCACGTGGCCGTCGGGGCCCCACGGTCCGCGCGGATAGACGTCGCCCCGGAAATAGCCGTCCTCCATCGGGTCGCTGTAGAAGATGATGCCCGCCGCCCCGCGCTTCTCCGCCTCCTGCGCCTTGCCGCCGCGGTATCCGTCGAAGTAGCGCGCCAGGACCAGGCGGTCCTTCACCGACACCCCGAGGCGATCGAGCTCGTCGAAATCCTCGGGGCGGGCGTGGTTCACGTACACCACCTCGCGCGTCAGGTCGCACGACGGGGAGTAGGCGTTCCAGGTGAGCGCCGCGCGCGGGTCCGCCGCGTCCTTGTCCTCGGGCGTCCCCTCCTCGGGACGGGTCAGGCGCTTCGTCTCGGGCTCGACCTGCTCGAGCAGGGCGCTCTTCACGTACCCGAGGTACACCTGGTAGGTCTTCATCGTGGTCTCGAGCCCGGCCTCCTTGAAACGCTCGAAGATGTAACGCGCCACGGCGTCGTTCTCCGGCGTGCCGGCGACGTGCGGGTCCTTGGTGAGGACGCGCGCGTGCTCGTCGACGCGCTTCGCGTCGGGCAGGCCGAGGAGGAGCGCTTCGATCTCCCTCTGGCGCGCCAGCGACCCTGCGTGGAAGCCGAAGATCCCCGCCGCGCCCGTCCCCGCCGGTGCCGGAGCGCGGGGTGCGTCGCGCCGCGGCCCCGCAGCCGCGAGCACCAGGACCGCGAGCGCCGGCGCGGCGACGAACCCGACGATCGCGTGGCTCCTCATGCCGCGCGCACGGCGGCGCCGTCCCTCCGCCGCTTCCAGTACAGGTAGGCGGGCAGGCCGCAGGCGAGGATCGCCAGCCCCCATCCCGACTCCACCGGCTGGTTGACCAAGGTGTAGACAAGGACAACGACGCAGATCCCGACGTAGACGATAGGCGTCATTGGGTAGCCCCAGGTGCGGTAAGGACGCGGCCACTCCGGGTGGCGGCGGCGCAGCACGATGACCGAGGCGCCGGCGAGGGCGTAGAACAGGACGGCCGCGAAGATCACGAACGTGTAGAGCTGGTCGTACGTGCCCGACAGGCAGAGGGCGCTCGACCAGAGGCACTGCCAGAAGATCGCCTTCACCGGCGTGCGGTGGCGCGGGTGCACTTCGGCGATCCCGCGGAAGAACAACCCGTCGTTCGCCATGGCGTAGAACACGCGCGGGCCCGAGATGACGGTCGCGGAGATGCAGCCGAACACCGAGACGAGGACCGACAGAGACATCAGTTTCGACCCGAGCGGCCCGAACAGCCGCCCCGCGGCTGCCTCGCCGATCGTCCCGGTCGAGATCATGTCCCCCACCGGCATGGCGTACAGATAGACGACGTTCATGCCGACGTAGATCAGCGTGATGGCGCTCATGCCCAGAATGAGAGACAGCGGCAGGTTGCGCTGCGGGTCCTTGATCTCGCCCGCCGTGAAGGTGATGTTGTTCCAGCCCTCATAGGCCCACAGCATCGCCACCATCGACAGGATGAACGGGCCGAGGCCGAATCCTCCCGCGCCCGCCCCTCCGAACAGCGGCACGAAGTGCGACCAGCTCCCTCTGCCGACGACGACCCCGAGGATCATGAAGCCGGCGAAGGAGGCGATCTTGACGACGGTCACGATCCCCTGGAACAGGCTCCCTTCCTTCACGCCGAAGTAGTTGACGATCGACAGGAACACGATCACCGCGACGGCGTTGAGCTGGCCGGCCGAGATCGCGAGCGTGTGGCCGGGAAGCGGCAGCGAAGCGAGCGTGCGGTCGGTGCCGAGCGCGGGGACGAAGAGCCCGAAGTAACGCGCGTACCCGACCGCCAGCGCGGCGAGCGTTCCGGTGTGGATGACGGCGAAGAGCGTCCAGCCGTACAGGAAGCCGGTGAGATCGCCGTACGCCTCGCGCAGGAAGACGTACTGGCCCCCGGCGCGCGGCAGGGCGGCCCCCAGCTCGGCGTACACCAGGGCGCCGGCGAATGACAGGACTCCACCGGCGATCCAGCCGGCGAGGAGAAGACCGGGCGACGGAAGGAGGTGCGCCACGCCCCCCGGGCCCCCGGTGACCAGGAACACCGCCGAGCCGATCACGAGCCCGATCACCAGAAGTGTCGCGTCCCACAGCCCGAGAGCGCGGATGAGCCCGCGATCCCCAGCCTCACTGCGGACGGTTCCTCCCGGAGGGGTTCCTGTCGCTTCGCGTGGAATCGTCATTCGTCCTGCTCAGGCCTCCGCGTCCCGGTCGTCGAGCTTCGGGTCGACGCGGTCTCCCGCGCTGCGGCTGCGGCGCGGGCCGGCGCAGGATACATGAGGCGGGGTCCTAGAGGCAGGGAGAGTTGTTCGGCTCGATGCCGCCGCCGCCGTCGACGCCGAGGATCCCCTCGACGCCGGCGTGCACGCCGGTCACCAGGTAGAAGAACGCCTGCCCGCGGGGGGGGGTCGCTTGATCGAGGAAGAGGGGCGACGGGAGTCCGCTCTGGAGGCACGTGCCGTAGACGGTGGCGCTGAGCCCGGGGATCGATCCACGGTAGACGTTGTACGTGTCGACGTAGAGGCTGTCGCTCCCGCCGAACGTCGTCGGCGAGGTGGCCCCCAGGTCGGTGACCATCGAGGCCGCCTGGTATCCGGCCTCGAGGGCGCGCAGCTTGCCGTATCCGTAGAACGTGTTCGGCAACGGGCCCGGCACGCCGGTGAACGAGTCGGATCGGGCCGAGCGCTGCATCGCCGCCTTGATCTCGGGTCCCGAGAGGGACGGGTTGATCCCGAGCAGGAGCGCGGCCGTGCCGGCGACGTGCGGCGTGGCCATGCTGGTGCCCCGGATGTCGCCGTGCACACCATCCCTTTCGGTGAACGCCGTCCCCCGCGTCGACTGGATGGCGCCGGCGAGCGACGAGCCGATCCACTCGCCCGGAGCCGCGATGTCCGGCTTGATCCGCCCGTCGCGCGTCGGTCCGAGCGACGAGAAACCGGAGAGGCTCCCGACCCCGGAGACGGTGCTGAGGGACGCGATCGTCTGCATCCCGGTCACATTGATGAAGCGATCCTTGTCGGCGTACGAGCCGGCCGTGATCGCCCGGCGCGACGTCCCGGGAATGCCGACGGTCTTGCCGAGGTTGGACACGGCCAGGCTCACGAACCCCGTCGGCGCTGCGTCGGACTCGTCCCACAGGTCGAACGACGGTGCCGGGGAGGCCAGGGCGCTGGTCGCGATCCGGATCGTCCAGGTTCCGTTGCGCGGCGCGACCGTCGGGCTGCAGGCGCTGCTGTCCCAGATCTGCACGAACACCTCGTTGTCGCCGTTGACGGGGTCCGGCGCGTTCGTGGCGTCCACCTGAACCGCACCGTCGCCGGTGCAGACGATCCCGGAGTCGGCGCCGCGCGTAGCGCCGACCACGATCGATGTGGGGCTGACGATCTGGAGGGTGACGGAGTCCGCCCCCTCGTACCAGAGATCGATCCAGACGTCGTCGTTGTCGGCGCCGCTCCTCGGCGTGTAGGACAGGTTGAACGTGTTGCTGATCGAAGCGCCGGCCGCCGGTAACGGCGCTCCCCAGTGGATGGGATGCGCGCTGTTGTCGCGGCCGCCCGAGTTCCCCGCGGCGATCGCCATCACCGCTCCGCGCGTGCCGGGGCCGGTCGCGGCGTCGATCGTCATCTCGTCCGGATCGGTCCCGTCGTGCGCTCCGAGGTCGGTCCCCAGACTCATGTTGCCGGCCCACGGCTTCCCGGCGGCCGCCGCCGTGCTCGCGATGAACTGCACCGCCGCGGTGAGATCGCAGGCGTTGCAGAAGGTGCCGGTGTTGTCGAACACGCGCACCATGAGCAGGTCGGCCTCCGGCGCCACACCCGCGAACGTCCCGGCGGGGACACCGTTGCCGGTCTCCAGGCCGTTCCCGGCGGCGGTGCCGGAGACGTGCGTCCCGTGGCCGTGGCCGTCGCCGGTCAGCAGCGAGCCGCCCGAGGCGAGCGCCGCGTCGATGTCGGCCTTCGGGTAGAAGGCCCCGAAGGAGAAGCCGGCGGGCGGAGGGTGGGCCGCATCGGTCAGCGTCTGGTCCCAGATCCCCAGGAGACGCGTCGTGCCGTCGGCCTTCCTGACGTCATGATCGGTCCACTCGATACCCGTGTCCACGACCGCGACGATCACCCCCGCGCCGCGGTCGAAGGCGGTGTTCGCCTGATCCGAGGCGACCTGCGCCGACGCCGTGCTGACCTCGTTGAGCAGGCGGTACGCATGCGACGCCTTCAGCCAGGCGATCTCCGGCAGCCGTGCCAGCGGCTCGATCGACGCCGCCGGAACGGTCAACGACAGGACGTCCCCCACCTGTCCCCTGATCTCGACGCCGATGTCGGACAGCGCCTGCCGCAGCGCCTCGCGGCCCCGGCGGGAGCCTGAGGCGCTCCCGGCATATCCCGCCTTGACGCGCACGACAGGGGTCCCGGATCTCTCCGCCAGCACGAAGGAGGGAAGCGCGCGCACCGCCTGCTCCGACCGGCCGGGCACGGCGTCGATGAACCGTCCCTGCTCTCTTCGCGTGCCGAAGGCGATCCGCCTCAGGAACGGGTCGAGCTTGCGCTCCCAACCCGTGGCGGCCGTGCCCGCGTCGGGTCCCACGGGGTGAACGGCGCTCGAAGCCGACACGCTCAGGAGAACGGCGATCGGAACCAGCAGGTAGCCACGCCCGCGAATCCGGAGCAGGTTCATGGGGACGTAAGTGTACGTTGGGATCGGGCCGCCGACAACGACCAGTATCCTGCCTGTCGGCGCTCCTAGAAGTCGAAGCGCCCACCGATCACGATGATCTGGATCGGACTGGAGATGTCTCCGGTGAGGTAGTGGTAGGCGATTTCGCCGTGCACCGCGAACCATCTCAGGATCTGGGCGTCGAGACCGAAGCCCCAGTTGATGCCGATTTCGATGCCGTTCTGGGTGTTCTGGCTGTCGGTCAGGCGCAGGTCGTAGAAGCCCACACCGGCGGCGGCGAAGGGATGCATGACCCTGAAGCGCGGCGTGAAGACGAGATCCCCCGTGACGAAGAAGGCGTCGGCGTCACGCGTGCCGGCGGCCGGGCTGATGCTCTCCCGACCGCTCATCGAAAGCAGGCCCGCCGTGGCGCGATAGGCGGCGTAGCCGCTCTTCTGGTACTGCAGGGCGAAACTGATCGCCTGGTCGGAACGGTAGGCGCTGTCGCCCTTCGGGCCGGACTCCCCGATGCTGGCGGTGAAGGAATAGCCCCCCGGCTGGCTGGCCGCCATGGCGGAGAACGGCACGAGAAGCGAAACGAGCACTGTGAACCGGGCAAGAGGCGCGATCCGCTTCACGGCAGACCCTCCGCGGCACTGTTGCGGATGCTACCACACGGTCCCCCTTCATTTCACTATCTGCAAACGGATCGGACCCACTTTTGCACAGGATGTTGTGGGGTGCCCCGTCACCTCACGCCACATATTGGAGAATTGCATGGGCGGGGCTATCCGGTTGTCCATGTAGAAGTTTGTCATTGACAAGCCGGTGAGGAGTCTTTATATTGCCGCCGTGGAGTAAAGTGGTCTAAAGTGGCCACGCACCCATAGAATTCAAGAAAAGCAAATCAGCGACGGCGGACATTGCTGCGACGTCCGTGAACCGCCGACGAGGAACGGAATGCTGAGGGGAAGCTCTCCCGCCAAGGTCGACGACAAAGGGCGCCTCAAGATTCCCTCCCTCTTCAAAGGATACATCGAGGAAGCGTACGGCCGGGAGTTTTTCGTGACCACCCACACCGGCGACTTCGTACGGATCTACCCGATGACGGTCTGGATCGAGATCGAGAAGAAGCTGGCCGCGAGCTCCTCCCTCGGCCCGTCCCTCGCGAAGTTCCGCAATTTCGTGAACTACTACGGTCAGCCCGCGACCATGGACGACCAGGGGCGGATCCTCATCCATCCCATGTTGCGGCAGAAGAGCGAAACCGGCGGCGGGGTGATCGTGATCGGCAACCTGACCTGCCTGGACGTCTGGAATCACGAGAAGTTCCAGTCCCAGATCACTCCTCTCGATGACGACGAGCTCAAGATCCTGTCCGATCACGGCATCTCATGAGAGCGCGCGAAGCGGACCGACATGGACGGACGAACCCATGAGCCTGTCCTCCTGCGGGAGGTGCTCGCGGCGCTCGCCTGCCGCCCCGGCGGATTCTGGGTGGACGGGACGGTCGGCGCCGGCGGACACGCGGAGGCCATCCTGCGCGCCAGCGCACCCGACGGACGCCTGTTCGGCTGCGACCGGGACGCGGATGCGGCTGAGGCGGCCCGGCGCAGGCTTCGGCCGTTCGGAGCGCGGGTCATCGTGCAGCACGCCGACTACCGGCGGATCCCGGCGCTTCTCGACGCGATCGATGCCCCCCCCGTATCGGGACTCCTGCTCGATCTCGGAATTTCGTCCCTGCAGCTCGACGATCCGGGGCGCGGCTTCTCGTTCCAGGCGGACGGGCCTCTGGACATGAGGATCGATCGCTCGCAGAGCGGCACGGCGGCGGACCTTGTCAACACGCTCCCGGAGGAGGGGCTCGCGGCGATCCTGAAGGAGCACGGTGAAGAGAGGAGGGCGAAGCGGATCGCCAGGGCGATCGCGCGGGCGCGCGACCGTGGGCCGATCGCGACCACGCGCGAGCTCGCCGCGATCGTGGCCGCCGCGTCTCCCGGGCCGGGCCGCATCCACCCGGCGACCCGCACGTTCCAGGCCCTGCGCATCGCCACGAACGGCGAGCTCGAGGGTCTCGACCACCTGCTCGCCGATGCGACGGCCTGTCTCGAGCCGGGCGGCAGGATCGCGGTGATCTCCTTCCACTCCCTGGAGGACCGCGTCGTCAAGCGGACGCTGCGGAGCCTGACGCGTCGCTGCGTCTGCCCGCGCGATCTGCCGGTGTGTGTCTGCGGCCGCCCGGGTGTCGTGCGCCTGATCACGCCCCGCGCCCTGCGCCCCTCGCCGGAGGAGGTCCGGGACAACCCGCGCAGCCGCAGCGCGAGGCTGCGCGCCGCGGAGCGCCTGGAGAGCGCCGCGTGAGCCACGCCGCCTCGAGCATGCGTCTGCAGATCAATGCCCGTCTGGTGAAGGAGAAGGATCGCGCCCGGGCGCGCGAGCTGCGCAGGCTCCTGCTCTGCGGAGCGGCCATCGTGGTGCCGCTTCTCGTATATGTCTGGCAGCGCGTCGAGTTCCTGCGCGTTTCCTACGAGGTCGAGGCGCTCAAGAAGGAGCGCCAGCAGCTCCAGGAGCAGAGCAAGCAGCTCACGGTCGAGCGCTCGTTCCTGCTGTCGCCGGACCGGATCGAGCGTCTGGCGCGCAAGGAGCTCGGCCTCGTCGATCCGTCCCCCACCGACGTGAGACGCGTCGCCGTGATCGACGGAAAGATCAACGAGGTGGGGACAGAGGCCGAAGCCGCGGGCGGCGGGGACGGTGCTGTGGCGGCCGGCGCTCCGTCCAGGCCGCAGGCGGGCTCCGCGGCGAAGAAGGCCCGGCGTCCGCGCCGGAGACCGGCGCCACCGAAGAGCGCCGGAACGACTGACGAGACCGCAGTGGAGGCGGGCGTCGGGATGTTCCCCCTGGTCGGCATTGCGACGCCTCGAAGTCAGCAACCGGAAGAGACGCCCTGACGGGGGCGCTCTGGGAGGGACGATGGATCGCGCGATGAAGTGGACCGGATTCGGACGGCGCCGGGCGCGTGGTGACGAGCGGACGCACAGACCGCGGGCGCTGCGGGCCCGGCTCATCCTCCTCGTCGTCGCGGTGGGCGCGGGCCTGCTGGCGATCCTCGGCCGCTGCGCCCACCTGCAGGTCGTCCGCGCTCCCGAGCTCCTCGACCAGGCGCGCTCGCAGCAGGAGAAGACCATCACGCTGGACCCGCCGCGGGGGCCGATCCTCGACCGCAACGGCAGGGAGCTGGCCGTCAGCCTCGACGTCGACTCGGCGTTCGCCGAGCCCGGCGACGTGGCCGACCCGGCCGGCGCCGCCCGAAGGCTCGCGTCCGTGGTGGGCGTCCCCGCGTCCGAGCTGTACGCACGCCTGTCGAGCGATCGGCGCTTCGTGTGGATCAAGAGAAAGATCACGCCTGATCTGAGGAGGAGGATCGAATCCCTGAAGATCCGCGGCGTCGGCTTCGTGCGCGAGAGCCGCCGCTATTACCCGAAACGCACTCTGGCGGCGCACCTGGTGGGCGCCTGCGGCATGGACAACCAGGGACTGGACGGCCTGGAGTTCATGTACGACGGCGCCATCCGCGGCGCCCCGGGACGACTCGTCTCCCTGCGCGACGGTCGCGGCGGCCGAGTGCTCGATCGCGAGCAGAAGGATCCGACGCCGGGATACGGCCTGTCCCTGACGGTCGACGAGGTGATCCAGTACACCGTCGAGCGGGCGCTCGACGACGTCATGGCGGAGACCTCCGCCGAGGGGGCCACCGTGGCGGTCCTCCGCCCCCAGACGGGGGAGGTCCTGGCGCTGGCCAGCCGGCCGACCTTCGATCCGAACGACTACTCCGAGGCGCGCGAGTCGGCGCGGCGCAACCGCGCCACGACCGACTACTACGAGCCCGGATCGACCTTCAAGGTCGTGACCGCGGCAGCGGCCCTGGATTCCGGGCGGGTCCATCCGAACGAGGTCATCTGGTGCGAGAACGGCTCGATCGTCGTGGCGAAGCACCGCTTCAAGGAGGACCGCCTGCCGTACGGCAACCTGACGTTCACCGAAGTCCTCGCGAAGTCCAGCAACGTCGGCGCCATCAAGGTGGCGCAGAGACTGCGGGCCTCCGAGTTCATCTCCTACATCCGGGGCTTCGGGTTCGGCCACAAGACCGGCATCGATCTCCCCGCCGAGAGTCCCGGCATCCTGCGCGACGTCTCCGACTGGTCGGGGCTGTCCCAGGCCTCGATCGCGATGGGCCAGGAGATCGGAGTCACCACGCTGCAGCTCGCGGCCATGCTGGGAGCCGTCGCCAACGATGGCGTGTGGGTTCGACCGCGGCTGGTGCAGGCTCTCCTGCCGGCCCAGGGCGGGCGCTCTCCGCTGGCGCCAGGCGCCTCGTCTCCGACCCAGGCCGACATCGGCGCCCCCGACTCCGACACCCCCGCCGCCGCGGACGGCGGTCCTGGGAAGGGGGCGGGGGTTCCCGAGTCGCGGCGCGTGATCTCCGAGACGACCGCGCGCGTCCTGCGGGCCATGCTGCAGTCGGTGACGACCGAGGGGACCGGGAAGGCCGCGTCGATCCCCGGCTACACCGTGGGAGGCAAGACCGGCACGGCGCAGAAGATCGACCAGAGCGGGCACTACGCGCGCGGCAAGCACGTCTCGTGGTTCGCCGGATTCGTGCCCGCGGGCCGGCCGGCCCTGGCGATCGTGGTCATGGTCGACGAGCCGAAGGGGGCGAAGTTCCACGGCGGGGACGTGGCCGCCCCCGTGTTCGCGCGCATCGCGCAGCCGACGCTGATGTACCTCAAGGTGCCGCCGGACCACGAGGATCCCCTGGTCTTCGATCGCTCCCTGCGGGCCTCCCTGTCGACCGGCGGCGGCGCCGGCCCGGCCGACGACGAAGCGCGGAGGGGGAGATTCGATCGCCCCGGTGTCGCGGCGCTCGCGGTCAAGGCCGTGCTCCGGGATCGCGGGATGGCGGTCGCGGCGACCGGCGGCTTCGGGCCGGCCACCGTTGTGCACGCCGCCCTCGGCGACCCGACGGCACAGCCCGTTCCTGGCGGCGCCGTCATGCCGGACCTCGCCGGGATGAGCCTGCGCCAGGCGAACGAGTCCCTGGCGGCGCGGGGCCTGGTCTGCCGCAATGACGTCAAGGGCGGCCGGGTGACGCGCCAGGATCCCGATCCCGGGACACCCGTCACTCCGGCCACGCCCTGCGTGGTGATTTACTGAAACGCCGCGGCCCGCCCGCGATGCGACGGGCGCGGCGAAGCGAAGGACACGTGCAGCTCGGGCAGATTCTCGAAGGCATCCAGGACGCGCGGCTCAGCGGCGATCCGAAGACGCCGATTCGCGGGCTGGCCTACGACTCGCGCGCCGTCGAGCCGGGGTTCCTGTTCGCCGCCCTGCACGGCGAGAAAAGCGACGGGAACGACTACGTCGAGCAGGCGATCGACCGGGGGGCGAACGCGGTGCTGTCGCGCCGCGCGCCGGACCGCATCGGGGCGAAGGTCGCCTGGGTGCAGGTCGACAGCGACCGGCGCGGGCTGGCCCTTGCGGCGCGCAACTATTACGGGAGGCCCGACCAGCGGATGCTGATGATCGGCGTCACCGGCACCAACGGGAAGACGACGGTCTGTTTCCTCCTGGAGGCGATTCTGAGGGTTGCCGGGCTCAAGCCGTGCATTCTGGGGACGGTGATGTACCGGTACAACCGCGACGAGACCAAGGCCGGGCGGACGACACCGGAGTCGCTCGACCTGTACCGCCTCCTCGATCGATACGCCACCGCCGGGGCGCGCTCCTGCGCCATGGAGGTCTCGTCGCACGCGCTGGTGCTCGAGAGGGTGGCCGGCGTCGATTTCAAGGCCGCCGTGTTCACGAACCTGACGCAGGACCACCTGGACTTCCACGGCACGATGGACGCGTATTTCGGCGCGAAGGCAATCCTGTTCCGGGACCTGTCCGGCGCCGCGGTGGCGGTCCTGAACGCCGACGACCCGCACGCCCGGCGCCTGCGCTCCCTGACGAAGGCGCGCGTCGTCACCTTCGGCGAGTCGGAGGGGGCGGACGTCCGGCTGTCGTCCGTGCAGGCCGCCGTCAGCGGCACAGGGATCATCCTTCAGATCGCGGCCGGCCCCGCCGCGACGCCCGGCGGGCGCCTCGAGGTCCGCTCGCCTCTCCTCGGCCGGCCGAACGCCCTGAACATGGCGGCTGCCGCAGCCGCCGCCCTGGCGCTCGGTGTCGGGCATGACGCCGTCGCCCGGGGCCTGGGATCGGTGACCGGCGTCCCGGGGCGCTTCGAGCGGATCGACGAGGGACAGCCGTTCACCGTCCTGGTCGATTACGCCCACACGGACGACGCCCTGAAGAACCTCCTCCTGGCGGTGCGCGATCTCAGGCCGCGGCGCATCGTGACGGTGTTCGGCTGCGGCGGCGACCGGGACAGGGGCAAGCGCCCGCTGATGGGGTTCGCGGCGGCGGCCGGGAGCGACATCGTGGTCGTGACGTCGGACAACCCGCGGAGCGAGGATCCGATGGCGATCATCGAGGAGATCCTGCCGGGGACACGCCGCGCGCACACCGGCGATCCCGGCGGGCAGAGCGGGAAGGAGCGCTGCCTGGTGATCCCGGATCGCAAGGAGGCGATCCGGCGCGCCCTGTCCCTCGCCGAGGAGGGAGATTGCGTCGTGATCGCCGGCAAGGGGCACGAGACGTACCAGATCCTGGGCGAGCGGACCATCCCGTTCGACGATCGCGAGGTCGCGCGGGACATTCTGAGGTCGGCGCGGCGATCGTCGCGTCATGGGCCTCTCGCCGGGTGAGGGTCCGGGCGGCCATGGAGAGGCGCCGGCGGCCGGGGGCCCGCGTGTCATGGCCCGCCTGAGCCTGGCCGCGATCGCGAAGGCTGTGGGCGGCCGTCTGGTCCTCGGCCGGAGGCCGCCGGTGGGCGGAGCGGAGCGCGAGATCGATGGATACAGCATCGACTCGCGCACGGTGCGGCCGGGCGATCTGTTCTTCGCCATCGTCGGGCCGCGGATGGACGGCCACGACTTCGTGAACGCCGCCCTCGCGAAGGGAGCGGCCGTGGCGGTTGTGGCGAAGGGCACGGAGGCGAAGTACCCGGACGCGCCGGCGCTCGTCCGGGTCAAGGACACGACGCGGGCGCTGCAGGATCTCGGCGCGCACGTGCGCCGGGCGCGCCCGCTCCGCGTCGTCGGGATCACCGGCAGCGCCGGCAAGACCACGGCGAAGGAGATGACCGCGGCCGTGCTCGGAGGACGCTTCAGCGTCCTGAAGTCGGAAGGGAACCTGAACAACGCCTACGGGCTGCCGCTGATGCTCCTGCGACTGGGCGCGGACCACGAGACGGCGGTCCTGGAGATGGGGATGAGCTACAAGGGCGAAATCGCGCGTCTGGTCGAGATCGCCGACCCGGATGTCGGGGCGATCCTGAACGTCCTGCGGGTCCATCTCGAGCACTTCGGCACGCTGGACAGGATCGCCGAGGCGAAGGGGGAGCTGTTCCGGGGGATGCGGAAGGACGCGGTCGCCGTCTACAACGCCGACGATCGTCTGGTCACCCGACTGGGGCGGGCGTTCGCGGGACCGGGCATCTCCTACGGCATCGGCGCGAGGCAGGCCCGCGTCCGCGCCGAGGCCATCGAGGTGGAGGGGCTGGGCGGCTCGCGGTTCGTCCTGCGCCACGACGGCGGGAGCGTCCCCGTGCGTCTCTCCCTGCCGGGCCGGCACAACATCTACAACGCCCTCGCCGCCGCCTCGATCGGCGTCGCCTGCGGGCTGGACGACGAGGAGATCCGTCACGGCCTCGAGAGCGCCCGCCCCGCCGGGATGCGCGGTGTCCTGCACCGGCTGCCGAACGGCATCGACGTGCTGGACGATTCCTACAACAGCAACCCGGCGGCGATGGAGCGGGCCATCGAGGCCCTCACGGCCGCCGAGCCGAGCGGCCGGCGCGTCCTGGTCTCGGGCGACATGCTCGAGCTCGGCCCCTACGAGGGCAGGGCGCACGTCCGTCTCGGGAAGCTCGCCGCCGAGGCCGGGATCGATCTGTTCGTCGCCGTCGGCCCGCAGAGCGCGCGCGCCGCCGACGCCGCGCGCGCCGCGGGTGCCGTCGAGGTGCGTCATTTTCCCGATTCGGAATCGGCGGCCCCGTTCGTCGTCTCCGCCGCGCGCCCCGGCGATCTCGTCCTGGTGAAGGGATCGCGCGGCATGAGGATGGAGCGCGTCGTCGAGGCCCTCCTCTCGAAGGCGGGCGCGCCGGGCGCCGGAGGGCGCCCCTGATGCTCTATCACCTGCTGTTCTCTTTCTATCCCGACATCAGGATCATGAACGTCGTCCGGTACATCACCTTCCGGACCGCGCTCGCGACGTTGACCGCTTTGCTGATCAGTCTCGCCTTAGGACCGGGGCTGATCCGAAGATTGCGGGAGTTCCAGATTGGGCAGCACATCAGACCCGAGGGACCTCTTTCCCACCAAACGAAAAAAGGAACACCCACCATGGGGGGGCTTCTCATCTTAATTGCGGTGGCGCTCCCCTCCCTCCTCTGGGCAGATCTCACCAACCCATTTGTGTGGATGGTTCTCGTATCCATGCTCCTCTACGGGGTCATCGGCTTCGCCGACGACTACCTCAAAATCACTCGGAAGAGGTCCCTCGGGCTGACTTCGCTGCAGAAATTCGCGTTGCAGATTGTCGTGGCGCTGTGCTTGGGTCTGTGGCTCCTGTGGCTCGCCGATCAGGGGCGCTACACGACGCAGTTCTCGTTTCCGTTCTTCAAGAAGTGGACACCCGACCTGGGAGCTCTCTACGTCCCCTGGGCGATGCTGGTGATCGTCGGAGCGGCGAACGCGGTCAATCTCACCGACGGGCTCGACGGCCTGGCGATCGGCTCCTCGATGATCGCTTCGGCGACGTATACGATCCTCGCCTACATCGCCGGTCACGCGAAGGTCGCCGGCTACCTCGACGTCCCGAACGTCAAGGGGGGCGGGGAGATTGCGATCATCTGCGGTTCGCTGGTGGGGGCGTCGCTCGGCTTCCTGTGGTTCAACTGCAACCCGGCGGAAGTGTTCATGGGCGACGTCGGCTCGATGGCGATCGGCGCCACGCTCGGGACGGTGGCGGTCGTGATCAAGCAGGAGATCCTGCTGGTGTTCGTGGGCGGCTTGTTCGTCGTCGAGGCTCTGTCGGTGATCCTGCAGGTGGGCTCGTTCCGGCTGCGGGGCAGGCGGATCTTCCGGATGGCGCCCATCCACCACCATTTCGAGCTCGGGGGCTGGCCGGAGCAGAGGGTCGTGATCCGCTTCTGGATCGTCGCCATCATCTTCGCTCTCCTCGGGCTGTCCACGCTCAAGCTGCGGTAGAGGGGCCCATGAACGCGCTTCCTGATTCGCCGACCCCTCCCCGACTCGCCGGGAGCCGCGTCGTCGTGGTGGGGGCCTCGAAGAGCGGCGTCGCCATGGCGCGCTTCCTCATGTCGCGTCAGGCCGCCGTCGTCCTGACGGACGCGAAACCGGCCGCGGCCCTCGGCCCGGAGGTCGCGGCTCTCGGTCGCGCGGGGGCGAAGCTCGAGCTCGGCGGGCACGACGCCTCGAGCTTCGCGGCCGCCGATCTCGTCGCCGTGAGTCCCGGCGTGCCGCTCACGATCGGACCGATCGCCGGGGCGAAGGCGAAGGGGGTGCGCGTCGCGGGGGAGATCGAGCTGGCGTCGTGGTTCCTGAAGGGGCTCCTGATCGGCATCACCGGGACCAACGGCAAGAGCACGACGACCGCCCTCACCGCCCACATCCTGTCGCGCGCCGGGCTCAAGGCCACGGCCTGCGGCAACATCGGGCTGCCTCTGACCGACCTGATCGACAAGGATTCGCCGGACCACTACTACGTCATCGAGCTGTCGTCCTTCCAGCTCGAGGGGATCGACTCGTTCCGTCCCTGGATCGCCGCCCTCTTGAACCTCGCTCCCGACCACCAGGACCGCTACGAGTCCGAGGTCCCGTACTACCAGGCCAAGTCGCGCATCTTCAGGAATCAGGGGGCGTCCGACCACGCCATCCTGAACCGGGACGATCCCGAGGTCTGGGGCCTGGCGAGCACGATCCGGGCGCGCGTCCACCCGTTCAGCAGGACGACGCTCGTCGACGGCGGCGCCTGTCTCAAGGACGATCGCATCGTGGTCCGCCGGGAGGGACGCGACATCCGGGCGATCCCCCTTGCGTCGATCCGGCTGTTCGGAACGCACAACGTCGAGAACGTCATGACGGCGCTCCTCGTCGCCGATCTGTGCGGCGTGCCGCTGCCGCGGGCCGAGCGCGCGCTGGCCGATTTCCGGGGGCTGCCGCACCGGCTCGAGAAGGTGCGGGAGCTCGATGGAGTGACCTGGTACAACGACTCCAAGGCGACCAACGTCGCGGCCACGATGAAGTCGCTGGAGAGCTTTGCGGGAGGGATCGTGCTGATTCTCGGCGGCAAGGACAAAGGGGGCGATTTCACGCGGCTCGTTCCGCTCATCCGCGAGCGCGTGGCGCACCTCGTGCTCATGGGCAAGGCGCGCGACGTCATCGCGGCGCAGCTCGGGTCGATCGTCCCGACGACGAAGGTCGCGACCCTCAAGGAGGCCGTCGAGGCGGCGCGGGTGGAAGCCGGTCCCGGCGGCGTCGTCCTCCTGGCGCCCGCGTGCGCCTCGTTCGACCAGTACAGCGGATTCGAGGAGCGCGGCGAAGACTTCCGCGGCCTCGTCCAGGCCCTCGGGCCGAGGTCCTGATGGCGCGCAAGCTGGCATTCGACAGGACGCTGTTCGGAGTCGGGATCGGGCTCACGCTGTTCGGCCTGGTCATGATCTACAGCGCCTCGGCCGTGATCGCCCTGGAGCGCTTCGGCAACGCCCACCTGTTTCTCGTCAAGCAGGCGATCGCGGCGGCAGTCGGCATCGGCGGGATGGTGGTCGCGATGCACATCGACTACCGGCGTCTCCTGAAACGGCCGGTCGTCTACTTCGGCATCCTCGTGAGCACTGTGCTGCTGATCGTCGCCCTGGCCTCCGACCGCACGCACCAGGTGCACCGCTGGATCGTCCTGGGACCCGCGCAGTTCCAGCCGTCCGAGATCGGCAAGCTGGCGCTCGTGCTGTTCCTGGCCTACCTGATGGCCCGCAAGGAGGCGCAGGTGAACGACGTGGTCGGGACGATCATCCCCTGCGCCGTCGTCGTCGGGCAGCTGGCGCTCCTGGTCTACCTGCAGCCCGATCTCGGCACCGCTGCGATCTACATCCTCCTGACGATCGTCCTCCTGTTCCTGGCCGGCCTGCGCTGGAAGTACCTGCTGGTCTCGGGCGGCGCCTGCGCCGTCGCGATCGGTCTCCTGATCCTGCAGGCGCCTTACCGCGTGCGCCGCATCCTCTCGTTCATGAATCCGGACGACGACCCGCTGGGGGCCGGCTTCCAGGTGCGCCAGTCGATCCTGGCGGTGGCCAGCGGCGGCCTGCACGGCCAGGGCGTCGGGGAGAGCCGCCAGAAGCTGTTCTTCCTGCCCGAGCCGCACACCGATTTCGTGTTCTCGGTGATTTCGGAGGAGCTGGGTCTCATCGGCGCCGCGGCGGTGATCGCCGCGTTCGGCGTGCTGTTCTGGCGCGGCGTCGTGGCCGCGGCCGGGGCGCCGGACCGGGGCGGGTACTACCTCGGGATGGGGATTACCACCTGGTTCGTGGCGCAGGCGATGATGAACATGGCGGTGACGCTCGGCCTGATGCCGACGAAGGGCATCCCGCTGCCGTTCCTGTCGTACGGCGGCTCGAGCCTGGTCGTCAGTCTGTGCGCTCTCGGGGTGCTGCTGAACATCTCGCAGCATTCGTCCTAGCGATTCTCCGGTGGCCGACACGATCGTCGTCGCCGGAGGCGGAACCGGAGGGCACCTGTACCCCGGCATCTCGATCGCCCAGGAGATCGAGACGCGGCGCCCGGGGGTCGAGATCGTGTTCGCGGGTGCGGGCACGAGCCTGGAGCGGACGATCCTGGCCCCGCACGGGTACAGGCTGATCGCCATCCGGAGCGGCGGTGTCGTGGGCAAGTCGCTGACCGGGAGGATACGCGGGATCGGACGGGCGATGGCCGGCTTCGCCCAGTCGATCCGGACGCTCATGCGCAAGAGACCGAGAGTGGTGATCGGGGTCGGCGGCTATGCCTCCGGGCCCCTGGTCCTGGCGGCGGTGATGCTGCGCGTCCCGAGCCTGATCCACGAGCAGAACTACTACCCCGGTCTGACCAACCGGCTGCTGGCGCCGTGGGTGCGCCGTGTGGCGGTGTCGTTCGAGGAGACCCGGCGCTATTTCGGCGGGCGCGGCGTGGTGACCGGGAACCCGATCCGCGCCGAGTTCCGTCAGGCGAAGCGCAAGGCGCGGGGCGACACGTTCAACGTGCTGATCTTCGGAGGGAGCCAGGGGGCGAAGGCGATCAACGGCGCGGTCGTCGAGGCGCTCCCCCACTTGAAGGAGCAGCGGCCCGCCCTGCGCTTCCTGCACGGCACCGGGGCCGCCGACCACGGGCGGGTCGCCGCCGCGTACCAGGCCGCGGGCTTCGAGGCCCAGGTGCTGCCGTACATCACGGACATCCTGAGGGCTTACGAGTGGGCCGATCTCGTGCTCGCGCGCGCCGGGGCCGGCAGCGTGTCGGAGATCGCCGTCTGCGGGAAGGCGTCGATCCTCGTTCCCCTGCCCACCTCGGCCCACGACCACCAGCGCTACAACGCGCGCAAGTTCGCGGAGGCGGGCGCGTCGCTTCTGATGGAGGAGTCGTCCCTCACCGGTGAGGCGCTGGCGCAGGCCCTGCTGCGGCTGCGCTCCGACCCGGGGCGGGTGTCCGCGATGGAGCGCTCGGCCCTTCTCCTGGCGCGCCCCGACGCCGCCGTCCGGATTGTGGACATGGTCGCGGAGATGCAGGCATGGTGATGCTCCGCAAGACGCGCCGCATCCATTTCGTCGGGATCGGAGGGATCGGCATGAGCGGCATCGCCGAGGTCCTGATCAACCTCGGCTACCAGGTGACGGGGAGCGACCTCGAGGAAGGGGCCACGGTCAAAGGGCTGAGGGCCCTGGGCGGCCGGATCACCCGCGGTCACGCGGCCTTGAACGTCGGGGACGCGGACGTCGTCGTCATCTCCTCGGCCGTGAAACCTGACAACCCGGAGGTGCTGGAGGCGCGCCGCAGGCAGATCCCGGTGATCCCGCGCGCCGAGATGCTGGCCGAGCTGATGCGGATCAAGTACGGCATCGCCATCGCCGGCTCGCACGGCAAGACCACGACCACGTCGATGGTGGCGCAGGTGCTGTCGGGCGCCGGCCTCGACCCGACGATCATCATCGGCGGGCGGCTCAACGTCCTCGGCAGCAACGCCAAGCTCGGGCGCGGCGACCTGCTGGTCGCCGAGGCGGACGAGAGCGACGGGTCGTTCCTGCGCCTCACGCCGACCATCGCCGTGGTGACCAACATCGACGCCGAGCACCTCGACCATTACGGCGACCTGTCGCGTCTGCAGACCGCCTTCGCCGATTTCCTGAACAAGGTGCCGTTCTACGGCGTCGGCGTCGTCTGCCTCGACGACACGCGCGTGCAGGAGATCCTGCCCCGCCTGTCGCGGCGCGTCGTGACCTACGGGTTCACGGCGCAGGCCGACCTGTCGGCGTCCGACATCGAGCTCCAGGGATTCAAGGCGGCGTACACGGTGCTGCTGCAGGGGAAGAAGATCGGGGGGATCACGCTGCGCGTGCCGGGGCGCCACAGCATCGCCAACTCGCTGGCGGCGATCGCCTGCGGTCTCGACCTCGAGGTGCCGTTCGAGACGATTGCCGCCGAGCTCTCGCGCTTCAGCGGCGCCGACCGCCGCTTCCAGCTGAAGGGGGAGCACGGCGGGATCATGGTCATCGACGACTACGGGCACCACCCCTCGGAGATCCTGGCGACCCTCGCGGCCGCCAAGAAGGGGTTCGGCCGGCGCACCGTGGTCGTGTTCCAGCCGCACCGCTTCACGCGCGTGCAGGCGCTCCTGAACGAGTTCGCGCGCGCCTTCTACGACGCCGACGTCCTGGCGGTGTGCGACATCTACCCGGCCGGCGAGGCTCCGATCCCCGGCGTCACGGTCGAGGCGGTGGCGCAGGCGATCAAGACCCACGGCCACAAGGACGTGACGCTCGTGAAGAGCCTGAAGGATGTGCCGGACTGGCTCAAGGAGCGCGCGCGCGAGGGGGACATGGTGATCACGATGGGCGCCGGCAGCGTCTACAAGGCCGGCGAGGAGTTCGTCAGGCACTTGCGGAAGTGATGAGCGCAGGCCCGGGAACGATGCCGATGACGGCCGTGAAGCACTGGATGACGGAGGCGGAGGCGATCCTCAGGGAGTCGCCCGTGCGCGTGCTGCGCGACGTGCCGCTCAGGACACGCACGTCGCTCGGAGTCGGCGGCGAGGCGCCTCTCCTGCTGGCGCCGGCCCGGCCGGAGGAGCTGGCGCCCGTGATGGAGCGTCTGTTCCAGGCCGGGGTGCCGTTCGATTTCCTGGGCGCCGGCTCGAACCTCCTGGTGGCGGACGAGGGGCCGTCGTTCGTGGTGATCTCGTCGGAGTCGCTCCAGGAGGAGCCGGGCATCGAGGGTGACAAGGTCCTGGCGGGCGCCGGCTACCCGGTGCCGCGCCTGGTCAAGCGGGCGGCCGCTGCCGGTCTGTCCGGGATCGAGTTCGCCGAGGGGATCCCCGGGAGCGTCGGCGGCTGCGTGCGCATGAACGCCGGCTGGCACGAGGGGATGTTCGGCAACGCCGTGGCCTCGCTCACGGCGATCACCCGCCAGGGGCGTATCGAAGAGCTGGCGGCCGGAGCGGGAACGTTCGCCTACCGCCGCAGCCCGGGAGTCGGCGACCGCTTCATCGCCGCCGCGACCCTGCATCTCCTCCCCGACGACCCGGCGCGCGTGCGCGAGCGGATGCGCGCCTACCACGACCACCGTGTGTCGACCCAGCCGACCGGTGCGAAGAACGCCGGCTGCATCTTCAAGAACCCGGAGGAGGGGCACGCCGGGCGTCTCATCGACCAGAGCGGCCTGAAGGGGACGGCCGTCGGCCGTGCCGTCGTCTCGGACGTGCACGCCAACTTCATCGTCAACCGGGGCGGGGCCACGTTCCGGGACGTCCTCCTCCTCATCGACAGGGTGCGCGACGAAGTGAGCAAGAAGACCGGCATCACGCTCGAGACGGAGGTGATCGTCTGGAGATGAAGCGCCTTCGTCCCGCCACGGGATCGATCGACGCGACGCGCGCCGGCGCCGACACCGAGCCGCTGCGCATCCTCCGACGCGACCGGAGCGGCGCTCTCCGCAAGCGCCGCCGCGGCCTTGGCGGAGCCGTCCTCACGGCCCTGGTCCTCGGCACGGCGCTCCTCGGCGGGTCGGCGTACGGCGCTCGGCACTACCTGACCCACTCCCAGCGCTTCCGGCTCCGGCGGATCGAGTTCTCCGAGACGCGCTACGCGCCGGAGGGGGAGCTGCGCCGATCGCTGTCGCGGGCCATGGGCCGGAACCTGTTCCGGCTGGATCCGGCGCGGCTGGGGCGGGACCTCGAGGCGCGGCGCTGGGTGAAGCGGGCCGTCGTCAAGCGCGTCCTGCCCGACGGTATTTTCTGCGCCATCGAGGAGCGCGCGCCGGGAGGGCTCGCCCTGCTGCGCGACCGGGTGTGGCTGGTGGACGACGAGGGGGTCGCCATCGATCCCTTCGGCGGCCAGACGAAGGACTACTCCTGGCCGATTCTCGTCGGTCTGGACGACCGGAACGCCGCCCGCGCGCGCGCGCAGATGCAGCGCGGTGTCCGGCTCGTCGCCTGGCTGCAGGAGAACCAGCGGGACCTGGCGAAGAACATCTCGGAGATCGACCTGTCGCGCGACGACCGCCTGGAGCTGCGGCTGAACCAGGGGGGGCCGTCGGTGCGCCTCAATCCGAGCGATTTTGGAGCGAATCTCGACCGCTATCTGACGCTGCGCGACTACCTCGCCACGGACTTCGGCGACGGCGCGTACGTCGATCTGAGGTTCCGGGACCGCATCGCGTTCCGACCTCGTGTCGCCGTGAAGGGAGACTGACATGCCACGACCCAGCACCCACCTCGTGGGACTGGACATCGGCCAGACCAAGGTCTGCGTCCTGATCGCCGAGCCCCGGGACGCGGGCGCCATCGACATCGTCGGCTTCGGCTCGGCCCCCTCGCGCGGAATGCGCAAGGGGGTCGTGGTGAACCTCGACGCCTGCGTCTCTTCGATCAAGCAGGCGGTGGAGGAGGCGGAGCTCATGGCCGGCTGCTCCGTGGACCGGGCCTTCGTCGGCGTCGCCGGGGCGCACGTCCGCGGGCTGAACAGCCGCGGAGTCGTCGCCATCTCCGGACGGGACCACGAGGTCACGCGCGACGACGTGCAGCGCGTCCTGGCCGCCGCGCGCGCCGTGAACATCCCGCCCGAGCGCGAGATCTTCCACGTGTTGCCGCAGGAGTTCATGGTCGACGACCAGGACGGCATCCACGACCCGGCCGGCATGACCGGCTCCAAGCTGCAGGCGAACGTGCACATCGTGACCGCCTCGGTCACCGCCGCGCAGAACCTGGTCAACAGCGTCAACCGCGCCGGCGTCGAAGTTGAAGAGGTCGTGCTCGAGCAGCTCGCCGCGGCCGATGCCGTGCTGACCCCCGACGAGAAGGAGATGGGGGTGGCGCTCATCGACATCGGCGCCGGCACCAGCGATCTGGTGATCTTCGAGCGCGGCGCCATCCGCCACATCGCCGCGCTGCCGACGGGCGGCGAGCACGTCACCAACGACATCGCGGTGGGCCTGCGCACCCCGATCCCCGAGGCCGAGAGGCTCAAGAAGAACCGGGGCTGCGCCCTCGCCTCTCTGGTCGGGGACGAGGACACGATCGAGGTGCCGATCGTCGGCGGCCGCAAGCCGCGCGTGCTGTCGCGCACTCTCCTGTGCGAGATCATCCAGCCGCGCGTCGAGGAGATCTTCGCGCTCATCGCCGAGGAGTTCGCGCGCAGCAACTTCGACCGCTCGATCCACGCCGGTGTCGTCCTGACGGGTGGGGGCTCGATGCTGGAGGGGATCCAGGAGATGGCCGAGCGCTGCCTGAACGTGCCGGTGCGGCGCGGCTCGCCGTCCGGTCTCGGCGGCATCTCCGACACCGTCGCGACGCCGCAGCACAGCACGGTGGTCGGACTGACCCTGTACGGCGCGCGGCGGCGCCAGAGCGTCCCGCAGAAACTGCACCATCCCTTCGTCCTCTCCCGCATGGGCGACATGGTGAGAGGCTGGCTGAGCGAACTCTTTTAGAGGAGACCCGCATGATCCTGATGGACGACAAGCACTCGAAGGCCGCGTTGAGGCTGTCCTTCGACGAGAACAAGGCCGTCGGAGCCAACATCAAGGTAATCGGAGTGGGCGGAGGCGGCAGCAACGCCGTCAACCGCATGATCTCCACCAACCTGCAGGGGGTGGAGTTCATGGTCGCCAACACCGACTGCCAGGCGCTGAAGGGCTCGCGCGCCCCGCTGAAGATCCAGATCGGCGCCAAGCTCACCAAGGGGCTGGGGGCCGGCAGCAACCCCGACATCGGGCGCCAGGCGGCTCTCGAGGACTCGGAGAAGATCATCGAGGCGATGCAGGGGGCCGACATGGTGTTCATCACCTCGGGCCTGGGCGGCGGCACCGGCACCGGCGCCGTCCCGATCATCGCCAGCCTGTCCTCGGAGCTGGGGGCGCTCGTGGTCGCCGTCGTCACCAAGCCGTTCGGCTTCGAGGGGAAGAAGCGCCGCGACCAGGCGGACCAGGGGCTGCACGAGCTGCAGGAGGCGGTCGACACCGTCATCTGCATCCCGAACGAGAAGCTCCTGAACTCGGTCGACAAGGCGATGCCGCTCGGCGCCGCGTTCCTGTTCGCCGACGACGTCCTGCGCCAGGCGGTGCAGGGGATCTCCGACCTCATCACCATCCCGGGCGAGATCAACCTCGACTTCGCCGACGTCAAGACGATCATGAGCGGCATGGGGATGGCGCTCATGGGGACCGGCGTGGCCTCCGGACCGAACCGCGCCATCGAGGCGGCGCAGCGCGCCATCTCGTCGCCGCTTCTCGAAGACGCGACCATCGACGGCGCACGCGGCATCCTGATCAACATCACCGGCGGCACCGACATGACCCTGCACGAGGTGGCCGAGGCCTCGAGCCTGGTGCAGCGCACCGCCGACCCCGAGGCGAACATCATCTTCGGGACGGTGATCGACAAGGCGATGACCGACGAAGTGAAGATCACCGTGATCGCCACCGGCTTCAACCGCGACGGCCGCCAGGCCGCCGAGGTCCAGGTCGCGGCGGCGACGGCCGCGGCGCAGCGCGGCTACTCCCCGCGCCCCATGGCGACCGACGCCCAGGCGCGCCCGGGGCGCGATCTCGACTCGCCGACCTTCCTCAGGCGCCCGCCCGTCCCGCAGGCGACCGCCCGCACAGCCGACGCGGGGGCGGTCACCGGCTACGCGTCGCTTCAGGACGAGCTCGACGTGCCCACGTTCCTGAGGAAGCAGATGGACTGACATGGGTGACGGCAATCACTACAAGATCCTGATCGCGGACGACAGGGAAGACAACCTCGGCCTGCTGCGCGAGTGGCTGTCGGCCCAGGACTACTACGTGCGCTGCGCGCGTGACGGCCGCGAGGCGCTCGACATCGCCCGCCAGGACCCGCCCGATCTCGTCCTCGTCGACAAGGTGATGCCCGAAGTCGACGGCCTGAGCGTGGCGCGCGAATTGAAGAGGGGGGACCCCACCGTCCCCGTCATCGTCCTCACCGGCCGCGAGGACACCCGCCGCTCCGCCATCTTCGACGACACGGGCGCCGACGACCTCATCATGAAGCCGTTCCAGTACGAGGAGGTCGAGACCCGCGTCCGCACGATGCTGAAGAAGCGCGAGGTGTTCCGCGCCCTGGAGCAGGCCAACGACGAGCTCAGGCGGGCCAACGAGCGCATGGCCCACCTCATCCAGTTCGACGAGAAGACCGGCCTCTACAACTACCGCCACTTCATGGAGCGGCTGACGGATGAGTTCAAGCGGGCGAGGCGCTACGCAAACCGATTGACCCTGGCGGTGTTCGACATCGACCATTTCAAGGAGGTCAACGACCGTTTCGGCCACCCGGCGGGGGATCGCGTCCTGAAGGGGTTCGGCGAGATCATGGTGCGCTCGTCGCGCGAGACCGACATCATCGCCCGCTACGGGGGGGAGGAGTTCGTCGCCCTCCTCCCCCAGACGACCGCGGTGCATGGCCAGCGTCTCGCCGAGCGGATCCGTCGCGTCACCGAGGCGGACCGCTTCCACGGCGCCGACGCCCCCGAGCCGATCATCCGGATCACCGTCTCGGCCGGCGTCGCGACCTTCCCCCTGAACGACCGGATCCAGCGTCCCGAGGATCTGGTCAAGGCCGCCGACGACGCCCTCTACCGCGCCAAGGGGGCCGGCCGCAACCGCACGCACCTCGACCAGCGCTCTCTGGCCGGGGCGCGCTGAGGCCGAGGGGACTGATCTCAAAGAAATGCAGGCTAATCAGTTCGCCGCTGACCTCCTGATGCCAGAACGGTTTCTCTGCAAGGCACTGAAGGGCGACACGGTCAACCTTGAAGACGATGAGCAGTTGGCGAGCGTCGCGAAGACCTTCGGGATAAGCGTTCAAGCGCTCATCTAACCGTCTTATCAACTTGGATCTCGGACGGCGCTTGATTTCACGGTAGGGCCCGTTGCTCTGCGCGCTTGATTCCGTGGCCAGGAAAAGGTGCAGATGCAGACCAGAGGAATGATCCCCCGCCCGATTCATCCCTTCCCCGCGAGGATGGCAGCATCCATCCCCTGGAACGAACTCCGCCGGTCGAGCGGCCGACCCCTTCGCGTTCTCGACCCGATGGCTGGGTCGGGTACTACCCTCGTGGTCGCCCGAACTCTCGGGCACGAATCGATCGGCTTCGACACAGATCCCCTCGCGGTTCTGCTGGCTCGGGTCTGGTGCGGGGACACGAACGAGTCATCGACCCTCCGCATGGCTGAGCGAGCGCACGACGTCGCAAAGCAGCGGGCACCCCGCCTGTCGCTTCGGGATGCATATCCCGCCGGCGCCGACGAAGAGACTCGCGCGTTCGTCCGGTACTGGTTCGACGAGACCAACCGCCGCCAGCTCGCCGCTCTCGCACAAGCGATCTCCGACGTCCCGACCAAACCGCTCCGGGACGTTCTCTGGTGCGCGTTCTCGCGGATGATCATCACGAAGCAGGCCGGTGCCTCTCTAGCGCTCGATGTGGCGCACAGCCGCCCGCACAAGGTTTTGGGCAAGAGCGTCATCCGCCCCCTCGACCACTTCTTGCGGGCTGTGCGAGTTGTACTTGCCGCCACGCCGTTCAACGCGGTCGAAAAAGTCGGCTCGCGCGCGATTGTAAAAATGGCTGACGCGCGGAGCCTTCCACTGGAGGCTTCAACGATCGATGTTGTGGTCTCGTCCCCGCCTTACCTCAACGCCATCGACTACCTTCGTGGTCACAAGTTCTCGCTCGTGTGGATGGGACACGCGGTAGGTGCCCTTCGCCGGGTCAGGGCCGCGAACATCGGAACCGAGGTCTCTGCGGGTGCCGATATTGAAGACACTATGATCAACCGAGCGATGGGCCGCATGGGCGATCTCGATCGTCTTTCTCTCCGTCAGAAGAAGTTGCTGGGGCGATACGTGGCCGACATGGACAAGATGATGGGCGAGTTGCGCCGGGTTCTCGTACGAGGCGGGCGTGCAGTTTTGGTCGTGGGCGACTGCACGATGCGGGGCGTGTACGTTCGCAACTCGGGCGCGTTGACCTGCCTTGGCGAGCGTCATGGCTTTGAGATCGCGCGGCAGCGCCGCAGAAAGCTTCCTCCCAACCGCAGGTACCTGCCGCCGCCATCCTCGCGCGGCTCGGGGCGAATGCTTCAGAACAGGCTGCGGACCGAAGTTCTTCTCGATCTCGTCAAGCCGTAGAAGCGTCATTTCTTGACCGCCTTGAAGATGGTGCTCTTCTGCTCCTCTTCAGGAAACTGGCGAAGCACGGCACCGGCCGCCTCCAGGATGCGGTCTGGGCGTTGAGTCAGCTCCACCGTATTGTCGCGAACTACCACGTGGGGGTTCATCCTAGACATGGCCCTGCAGAGATCGATGAGTTCCGCCTTCTTGATCTCGATCTGCTTGTCCTTCCGTAGGGCGGTGGTGACGGCGGCGAATTCGACGGCCTCCGCGGGAACGTCGTCTTGGAGAGCCCAAATCGTGTCGAGAATCGCGTTGTACGGCGGCTTGCTCGGTTTTTCGGCCAGCAGGCCGTCGATCCACTTCTTGGCCTCTTCTGGGGTTGCGCAGTTCTGGAAGAGATCCCGAAGCCGGTCGAGGCCAACGCCTTTGACAGGCACGAGGCGAACGAGACGGGCCAGGTCTACGGTCTTGACGACGGTGATCGTCTTGCCGGTCTTCGCTCTGTCCGCCTTCAGCTGTTTCACAAGCGAAGCGCCTTCGCCTTCGCCAGTCGGAAAGTCTGGACCGACAACTATGGCGTGGTCGCAGCCGTACTCGTCCCGGTGAAGCGCCACCGTCGAAACGCCCACGGTCTTTGCGGACACCTTCTTCCCGAGCATCTCCTTGCTCTTGGCTTCGAGGGAAACCGCGTAGCGTCGTTCCTTGCCGCCGCCTCCCGCACCCAGTGGTGCCTCGGCCTTGCCATCGGGCTTCCCGTTTCCACCTATGCGCACGGCATTGAAGCCAATGCTGTCAAACGCCGCGACGAGTTCTTCTTCGAGCTTGTTCTCGTCAGTGCTGGCATCTTCGACGGCCTGCGCGACGATGTAAGCAGTGCGCTTCATAGATCGCGCGAAATGCCTGAGCATTTCATCACGCCGGCTCATGACCTCGGCCACTATGCTTGGTCCGACGCCAACTTCGTGGAGATGAGCTTCGGTGAGGACCTCTGCCATCGCGAGCAAGCCCAGAGTCTCTCTCCCGCGTTCATAATCTTCCCGGTGCGCGGCAACGAACGGATGCAAGGTGTTGATCTGGAGTGTCCCACTTTCGATGTCGAGGACGGCGAACCCCTGATCCTGAGACAGTTCCGCCAGCTCCGTCTTGAGAACGAGGCCTTCGTCGCTCTCGGCTCGTTGCTGAAGCACCTCGAGCAGCTTCTGCCTCGCTGGCTTGCCGAGGTTGGTGGGATACCTGAGGTAGCGGGGCGCGACCTTCCCCTCGAGTGCCGCGGCGAGAAGCCCAATGAGGGGGCGACGCGTGAGACTCCACGGGCTATCGGCAATCTGCCCCGTGGCGCGCCTGCCTGGCGCCTGCTTGGCGTCGTGTTCCTCGAGCCACTTCCGGGCATGGTTGAACACCGCGTGGAGAATGTTCCGAGCGACGTTAACGAGCGTTCCTTCGCGGAGGGCCTCTCGTGACGAGCGGAGCTCATCGTCCAGTCTGTCGATGTGGACGACCATCCGGAAGCGCGCGAACGTCCCGTGCCGCAGCGCTTCCATGCCGAATAGCTCGTCGCCGAGGTTGATGAGCCTTCCGCAGACGTAGACGAAGTAGCCGTGGCTGCGATCGATCTCGGACGACTTGCCTTCAGTGAGAAGCCCCTCGTAAACCTCCGCGTATCCCGTTATGCGACCGAGCTTTGGGTGCGTGAGGCCGTAGTGCTGCTCGGGTGGGACCTTCTTGGCGACCGTGACCTCGAGGTCCTCTGGGGCGGGCTTGGGTAAACTCTTGAGATCCTTCCCGAGGACCCACTTCTTGAGTGGGGGTGTCGCCGCCTTCGACGGCGCCTGCTCGTCGCCGTCGAGGTACAGCTTGAAATCGTCGCGGAGCGGCATCGCTGTTCGGAGCACCCACGACAGGCGGCCCTTTTTGATCTCTCGCGCCATGTCCTTCAGGCCCGACATGATGGCGACGGTCCACGTCGGCGCGGCCCCCTTGCCGAAAAGCTTGATAGCTCGGTAGCCGAGCTTCGAGCCCTGGATGATCGGCGACAGCGCCGCCTTCGCTTCCGCATCGGTGAGCTCGCGCAGCGGCAACTCGACGATGTCCTCGGCGTGGATTCCTCTGCCCTGCCCCTGAGGGATCTGTGAGTAGTTCATCGTTGTCGCGAAGAACTTCCCATCGACCTTACAGACGTGGGTCAGGTGGCTCGAGAGCACGAAGGTCGCGAGCTTCCCGATCCCGAACTTGCCGATCTGCTTTCGCCCTTTGGGTGGCTTCTTGAGCTCCCGCTTGTTGCTCACGCCGATCAGCCAGTGCCGGCGCAGGTCGTCGGGCTGCATTCCCGTACCGTCATCGATCACTGCGATAACGGCGTCAGGAACGGTACGGTCGGGGGAAAGAATCACGTGGACTTTCGTCGCGCCGGCGTCGAAGGCATTCGAGACGAGCTCCTCGACTGCCTTATTCGGGCTGGAGTAAAGGCCCTCCGAGAAGAGCTCGATAATGCGATAGCTGATGCGGACCTGGATCTTGCCGGTCTCCTTCCCTGCGCTGATGAAAGGAAGGTCAGGAAGGTCGACAAACGCGGTCTTGGTGTTGAGAGCGGCGTCCACTACCTACTCCACCAGCAGACGCTTGCACGGCGCGGGGTCGATCGCGACCATGAGCGGGCGCGCGAAGCTCGCGAAAGAGACGAGCGCCTGCCCCGGTGCGAGGCGAGGGACCCGGTTCCAGAGGCTCTGATCAATGCTCCCGACCGTCCTCTGCATGCGGCTGATGACCATGCTGTCGGTGATCTTGTGGATGATGAAGTTGTTGACCAGGCCGAGCACCTCGTTGGGCAGGTGCTGCGGCAGCTGCGTGACGAAGACCAAGCCGAGCCACCGTTTGCGACCACGCTTGGCGATCCTGGCCACCTGCTGGAAGAGCACGGGCATCTGCGCGATTCGGTTGGCCGATAGGAACTCGTGCGCCTCCTCGATGATGATCAGCGTCGGCACGACGCGTGTCCCGGCCGCGGCCGCCTTCTTGTAGCGCTCCTCCTGCGCATCCTGGAGACCGCGCAGAATGTCCGCGATCACGAGGTTGTTGAGCTGCGGGGAGTCTGTGTCCGAGAGGTCGATCACAGACACGCGTCCGGACGTCAGCATCGCGGCGTATTCAACGCCGGCGACGTTGCGGGCGTCGAAGATGCCCAGCCGCCGTAACCGGTGGAGTTTGCCCGCCAGGGCCTTCCAGCTGATCTCGCTCTTGCTGGGCTGCACGGCGACTCGCTGGCGCACCTTCGACGGATTCGTCTTGAACTCGCTGAAGAGCTGGAGGCTGCTGGCCGCCGTGGCATCTTCCTCGCTCTCAGCGCCGAGGGCCTCCATGGCCGAGCCGCTCCGACGTGGGCCGCCCCCCTTTGATTCGCCCTTCGCCTCGGCCTTGCCCCCGTCACTGAGGCTATGGATATATGCGCTCACCACGTCGAGGATGTGATGGATGGTCATCCGAGGGTAGCCTGTCGTCAGCTCGTCCACCTCGAGGGCCTCGCGGGCCTCGGCATCGCTCGACGGGAAGATGCGGAAGTCACCGAGGAGTAGTTTTGTCACGTCGTAGGCGCGCAGGAATCGCTCCTGCTGGGCGTCGGACATCTCCAAGATCTCAGCGATCGCGTACGGCGAGAGGCTTGAGAACTTCAAGGCGAACGGGTGACGGTTCTTGTGCGTGGGGTTCGTAGTCTCACGCCCCGTCAGGTGGAGGATGTGCAGCTCGCGCACACCCTGCGGCTTGAGCCCACGTCCCCTGAGCGCGTCGAGCATTGGGGCGTGGTCGGTCGGCTCGTCAATGTGCGTGTACTCGCCCTCCACGTCGAACACGACGGTCGCGATCTCGCTCTCCTGCGCACGGTGGATGAGCGACGCGACCGTCGTCGATTTACCGCCGCCCGTCGTGCCGATGACGGCCGTGTGGCGCGGTAGCACCGACTTCTCCTTCGACGGGATCCTCGCCTCCATGCTCTGGTAGCCGACGACCTGCCCGAGGCAGAGGTCGCCGCCCACCCCGAGGATGCGAGCGCTCTCCTCCTCGTCGATGACGTAGACGGGACTCTTCGGCCGCGGCCGGTAACGTGGCGGCACGAGGTTGTCTCCGCTCTCCTCGCCGAGGATCTCCACCTCGGCGCGCCCGTGGTAGTCGAACGTGTACTGAACCTTCTTGCCCTGCACGATGACGCCCACGGCCATGGTCGAGTTGGGCGCCACAGCATCGGGCTCCGAGAACGGACCTCTCACGACCACCCCCAAGTAGGAGCGCTTGTCATCGCGCGACTTGATCCGCACGAGCGTCTGGGACGCGAGGCGGTTTAGGTCGTCACGGGTCAAGAGCACCGTGAGGAGATTGTCCTCGCTCGACGAGGTGTCGAAGTGCGTGAACCCCACGGCGTCCGCGAGTTCCGGATCCAGCGAAGCAAGCCGTGCACGCCCGACGGCAGCGACCTCGTCGAGCTCGGCGAGTACGTCCGGGGGAGCCGGCTTCAGAAAATCGGCAGCTCCCGGCTTCACGGCTTCGGCTCCATCGGTGTTCCTGGTTTCCATCTCGATGTTCCTCCCTTACCGACGCGTGTCACGCTCGCCGAAGTACTTCAACGGTACGCCTGCTTGGCTGTACGCATCGTGAATCAGCCCGACGAAGCCAGCCGCCCCAAATGCGCTCTTGCACGTGGCATCCGCAACATCGATCAGCATCGGGAAGCCGCGCGCGGGGCGCAGGATGCTGTCCGCGATGGCGATCCGCGCGGCCATGTGGATGTGCTTTCGATGGGCGTAGAACAAGTAGGGGGGTGATTGCTCCGAGGCGCAGTACAGGCCGTACAGAACCTCGGGGCCATACTGCCGCACGAATCTCATCGCCTCGCCCTTGTAGTCGTGCTTCTTGGTGGCGTAGTGACCTCGTTCGACGACCGCTTCGATCCTTCGTTCGATCGTGCCCAGGATCGCGAACTCGCCGGCCGCCAGCGCATTCCCCAGAGTGAGCAGCCCTCGCTCTCCGGGGGCACTCGGCACGAACACGAACCGCTCGTGCTCGATCAGGCGGGCCACGACCGCGAGCGAGGCCTGGAGCAGCCGCATGCTTCCGGACCCGGTGAGCAGCTCGTACGGGATCGGAGCCCCGTGGCCGAGTCGCCACTCAGCACTGGCCTTGTCGATGAGGATCTTGCGCTCAGCGTAGGTCATGATGCCACGCCGAGCGAGCTCTGACATCCCGTCGGGCTGTCCGACGCCGGCTCGCCCGTCGCGTCGATCGATGATCTCCATCGCGGTCTTCACGGGGTCTGCGGCCTTGCCAGCGATCTCTTTCCTGAAAACGCGCTGCGCGAAGGTGGCGGAGACACCCCCGTAGCTGACTATGGCGACCCCAATCTGCGTGATGCCAAGGGGCAGCGTCTCGTGGGTCGCGGAGGTCCCATCGACCGCCTCGACGCGACCTGGAAACAGAAGCCCCTCGTGTACCTTCGCAATCTCCTCCGCCGTTGTCCGATACACGCCCGCCTCAGGTGGCGCATTGGCCGCTTGGCCAATACGGGGGAGGAGCTCATCGCGAACGAGCCGCCGTAGGGCATCTTCTCGCTCGACGGCGGATCGGATCTCGGTTTTGAGACGGGCGACCGCGCCTTCCCAGTCGAGCCCAGTAGCCCAGGTATCAACGTCGAGGGTCCGCTCAAGGTCCTCGCCGAACGCCGTTTCGTACTCCTGGTCGCCGAGGAGTTCTTCGAGCTCCTCATCATCCAATGCGGGCGCAACCGGGCGTGCCTGCGCGCGCTCGCCAATCGTGCTGGGCTCTGGGTGCCGGTCCGCCATGCCTACTTTCTCCCCCCGAAGATCTCCTCACTGAGGGACGGCTGCCGTCGCCGCCTATCGAGAAGGAGTCGTACATACGAGTCGGCCACGTCGGCGGGAAGGCCGAAGCGCTCGCTCAGGTTCTGAGCGGCGCGCTTCTGCTGCACTGCCGGCTCCGCAGTCTCGCCGATCACGCGGCGTAGACCTGCTGTTGCGGCATGCGCGGGTGCCAGCAGCTCAAGCGCCAAACGGTCTGCGCGCTGCTCGCTCTCTTCGACATCCCATGCGCAGACAGCACCATCGGCTCCCCGGCTCATCAGGTGGACTTGGACGCCCAGTCGCACCCGATCGAGCACAGCGGAGAGCATCTCCTCGCGTGTTGGGGGGCGCTCACCATCGAGTACGGGTCGGATGTGGTTGCCGAAGACCTTGAGCACTTTCAGGCGTGGAAGAAGGTGATCGAGGATGAAGTGGGCGATCTCGTGAGCGAGAGTGAACCTGCGCTCCGACTCCTCGTCGCCAGCGTTAATGAACAAGATCCCTTGGCCGGCTCTTGCAACAAGGCATCCGTGAAGGGCTCGGTCCGTGTCGTTGACCTCGTGCTGAATGCCGCGCTGCCCGAGCCACCGACGAACAGCGTGCGCCGACAGGCCAGCCAGCGGGACGATGGACACCGGCAGCTGCATCACAACGTCGGCCATCAGATCCCGCGGGAAGCTGGATTCGGATCGAAGCCCAGCCGCCCGAAGGGCTTCGTCTAGCCAGTTGCGGCTCACTCTTCCGTCTCCTCGTCGCGGTCGCGCGCTGCAAGGAGCAACGTCTCCTCCTCTGCCGTGGTCGTCCGGCGCAGGACGACGATGGCATCGACGCGCCGAATGAGCTGCGCGAGCTTGAGCCCATCGATCTGAAATCGCTCGGCGATCCGCGAGACGTCCTCCAAAAACTGATCGGGTGCAGGCTTTCGACAGAGCGAAAGCCAGGCGAGTGAATCGACGTCACAACCGAGGAACGAGGCGGTCTCCGCGCGCGTCACACCTTCCACGCGGCTGTACTCTTCCAGCACCGCTCCCAACGTCCAGGGGCGCTCGCTGCTGTGGCGCGCCGCGTGGTCGAGCCAGCTAGGCGTCTTCGTCATGGCCCAACCTCGTTCCCAGGCGCTCGAGCACCTTCATCAGCCGGTCGCGATGCTGCTTGACCAAACGGCGCTGAGCGAGCGGCGAAAGGACGCCCAGTTCGAGCGCCTCGGCGAAGGCGTCCGTCGAGCGCTCGCCCTCGAGGATGAGCTTGAGCATCCGCCGGTCGCGCTCGTCTGGAACTGCATTTTCGACCTTCTGCCATAGCTCCCTCGCCTCGACCTCCGCTTCTAGAACATCCTTCGGATTCATCGTGCGAAGGTCGACAGCTGCGGCATACCCGTCATCGCGGCGCTCGGCGGCCGTGCGAGTCCGCAGCCGATCTATGGCTCTTTTCTTTGCGATGTCCATCACATAGCTGCTCAGCCGACCTTTGCCTCGATCGTACTTCCCGGGCTCCTCCAGATACGCAAGCACGGCATCGATGCCGCTGTCGTAGGCCTCGTCGTCTGAACAACGAAGATCCGCCCGCAGGGCATTCACGAGCGGATCCATCCAAGCCTTGAAGACATCGACAGGGGCGACGGGATCTCCGGCCAGAACACGCTCATGGAGCGCGATCTCGTCCGCTCGACCGGGAAACGTCACCTAGGATGCACTCCTTCCATGACGAGCCCCCACCGGGCCGCCGATCGCTGCTCCCGGGCGTCCTTCGGAGCTGGAGGTCGTAGATCGACACGTCGCCGCGCGCGCCACCCGCTGCGCCGTGGTCGAGTCCAAAATGGCGCTGGGCAGGTCGAAGCTCACCAGTGGTCGTCTCCTATCTTCCGAGCACGGCCACAAGCTCTGCGAGGATCTGGAAATGCTCCGCCTGATTCCCCGGAATCACGATCGGTTGGTACTCGCGGTTGAGCGGCGACAACATGATTCGGGTGTGGCGCCAGTCCGTCTCTGGATCGGGCCGCTTCCCCGACGAGTACTTCTTCACC
The DNA here is from genome assembly GCA_035635555.1 of Candidatus Dormiibacterota bacterium. Taxonomy (NCBI): domain Bacteria; kingdom Bacillati; phylum Candidatus Dormiibacterota; species Candidatus Dormiibacterota bacterium. The sequence continues at coordinate 124,575 of DASQAT010000013.1, read as the reverse complement.
GAGAAGGATCCTCCAGTCTCGGGGTCAGCCGGCCTCCGGTACTGCGCGAGCACGATCTTGTTCTGGCGCGTCCCGACCGGGTTGCTCCGGAACACGACGAAGTCTCGGTCGTGGATGGCGGGCTCCATGGACCGACCGACGGCGCGCGCCACGAACATACGATCGTCGAGCAGCCCCAGACCGTCCGGCTCCATCCACGTCTCAGGCTCCACGGCGTCTCCATTGCCGAAGTACCCAGCCGCGCCCTTGAGGGGGGGATTGAGACAGGTCGGATCTGCGAAGCTCGTAGGTCACGGTCTGGATCGAACTGCTCATGACGCCTTCCTGACCTCGCCAACGAGCGCCGGGACCCGAACCCTGACCGCAAGCGTCCTGCCGTCGTATTCGATCCGCTCGACCAGGAGTTTTAGGATCCTCTCCTTCTCGAGCACGAGGAGCACCTCCCAGATCGGGGCCGCTAGGGCGCGGGCCTCACTGGCTTGCTGATCCTCGAACCTCGTGTCGCGGACTTGGTCCACGAGGACCATCTCGATCTCGGCCGCGGAGACTTGATCAGGGTGCTCGTTCACAACGGTTACGGACACTTTTGTAAAGAATCCGAGCTTGGAATTATCAGACCCTCGGTCCGTTCATAGCGCAGAAGGTCCGCCCGCGCTCCCCTGATTCGAAACAGGAAGAACTCCGTGAAATTGGATCTCTCATACTTCGAATGTATCACCAACCTAATCTGGAAGGGTATGCAGGACGCCCCAACGACTTCCGTCTCCACGATTCTTCCGAGGCGGACCCGGTCTTCTTTCATTCGATTGATCGTATCGGCTCTGGAAGCGGCGGTACGAAACGCAGCATCCGAACTATCGAATATGTCCGAAAATCTCTCCTCGTTGAATCTCTGGTGGTACAACCTAACCGCTTCCTCCGCGGAGGCCTTCGCCCCGACCATCGTCCCAGTCTCTAATTTGACGTCGACACATCGAGCAGCAGTGAGCGCCCACATCAGAACAGCTGCAGCATAGATGCACACTGTTCTTCGCGAACCTAACGACAAGGATTGAGAAGGGAGATTACGCTCCTGGGTCGTTTTCCGTCTCCCTCAGCGCTCCGCGCACTCGACGCTGTCGGGCCGGGTGTTCTCGCACTTGATCGACTCGGTCATCCCCGAGGCCAGGCCGCTGCAGGCGCTGGTCACGGCGCTCTCGATCGCCGCCTTGTCCGTACCCGAGGCGGCTGTGCGGCAGAGGGTCTGGCCGTTGAAGGTGACGCAGACCCGGCATTCGTGGTGGGCGACGCGCGTGCTGAGGTAGACCACGATCCCGATGAACAGGACCAGGAACACCAGGGTCGCCTTGGTGGTCTTTCCCATACGGATGCCTATGATAAGGTACACGGGCGGCGAGGAGGACGGTCATCGATGAAGAAGACCGAGGTCGAGATCAAGCTGCGGGTCGAGGATCCGGCGAAGGTCCCGGCTCTCCTGAAGCAGATCGGGGCGAAGGAGGTCCACCCGCGCGAGCTCGAGGACAACCAGCTCTACGACTTTCCCAACTTCTCTCTCAAGATGAACCAGTCGATGCTGCGCGTGCGCATCCTGAAACGCGAATCGACCCTCACCTACAAGGAGGCCCCGCGTGTCGAAGGAGGGGCCAAGGTGCGCGATGAGATGGAGGTCGTCATCTCGTCGGGTGAGACGGTGGCGATGATCCTTTCCCGCCTCGGCATGCGGCCGTTGTTCCGCTATCAGAAATATCGCGCCGTCTACCAGTACTCGGGTCTCATCATCACGATCGATGAGACTCCTATCGGGGTTTTCCTGGAGCTCGAGGGGGCAAAACCCCTGATCGACGAGGTCGCCGTTAGGCTTGGGTATAAAGCAACGGATTACATCGTGAAGAGTTACCTGGCCCTGTACCAGGAATATCTGAAGTCGCGCGGTCTGCCGCTGAAGGACATGGTGTTCGAGGCATCTTGATCAGGGCGATCAATGATTTGATCACGATCCGTGGCCATTATTCGCGGTGATTTCTTGTCTTTATCTCAAGAAAACCCCCACTCTGATCAGGTCAATTTTCCATACCCTGATTTTCCACAGGCCCGCCCCGCGCGGCTTTCAGAAAATGTCGAGCCGCCGACTTATGGTGAAATAACATCATGAAGGCGATGATACTGGCAGCGGGCATGGGGGAGCGCATGTGGCCCCTGACCGAAGAACGTGCCAAGCCCTCCCTTCCATTGATCAATCGTCCGATGATCGCCCATGTCCTCGAGCACCTGGCGCGTCACGGTGTCGAGGAAGCCATGATCAACCTCCACTACCATCCCGAGTCGATCAGGGGGCTGGTCGGCGACGGGAAGAAGTATGGAGTCAAGGTCCATTACTCCGACGAGCCCGTCATCCTCGGCACGGCGGGCGGCCTGAAGAAGGCCGAGACCTTCCTCAAGGAGTCGGCCCCCTTCTTCATGATCAACAGCGACAGCATCGGCGACTGTGACCTCTCCGCGGCCCTGAAGAAGCACCGCGAGTCGGCTGCGCTGGCGACCATGGTGCTCATACCGCAGGACCCGAAGTCCGGCTACAGCACGGTCGAGATGGACGAGCGCGACCGGATCGTTCGAATCGCCGGGAATCCATCCGGCTCATCGGATCCGGGCACCGGCAGGTATTTCTTCGCAGGCATCCATGTTCTTGAACCGGACATCTTCGCCGCGATCCCGTCCGGGAAATCCGAGATCAACAGCGATATCTATCCCCGGCTGATCACCGCCGGGAGGGTCATCAAGGGTTTCGTCCACACCGGTTTCTGGAAGGAGCTGGGGAACCCGCGTCTCTATCTCGAGGGATCGCTCGCTCTCCTGAGTGGCATCAAGGACCCCGGTCTCGCGGCGATCCAGGTCTCGGAGGGGGTCTACCTGGACCGGGTCCCCCTCCCGAAGGAGGTGGCCATCGAGCCGCCGGCTTTCCTCGCCCGCGGAGCGAGCATCGGCCCGGAGAGCTCCCTCCTGGGGGGAGTCATCATCGGCCGGCAGGCGACGATCGGCAAGGGGTGCTCCGTACGCTCGACCCTGGTCTGGGACGGGGCCCGGGTCGGAGATGGATCCCGGCTGTCGGAGTGCATCGTCACCTCCGGGGTCTTCGTGCCCGCCGGCGTCAGCCTGACCAACAAGATCTTCCTGCGGGCCGAGGGATACCAGGGAAAGAAGCAGAGAATGGAGCGGCTGGGCGGCTGCTGGATGATCAACTTGTGAAGGGTGCGACAGGCCAGGCTCCTGCCCTGATCGCCCCTGCCGCCCTGGCCTTCCTCAAGAAGTCCCTCGGCTCCCCGCTCAGGGTGGCGGAGATCGTCGGAGACGCCTCCACCAGGCGGTTTTTTCGCGTTTCGTCCGGGAAGAAGACCGCCGTCCTGATCGTCCATCCCGAGCCCTTGAACCCGGCCGGACCCCTGTTCAGCAATCACAGGGTGCTCGCGTCGATTGGAGCACCCGTTCCTCGCATACTCGGATCCGACCCGTCCCTGGGGCTCGTGCTGACCGAGGACCTCGGGGACGTCACCCTGCAGAAGCATCTTCTCGATCCGGGGCGGCGTCGGGGGCGTTCCGGGGAGGCCGAACGGCTCTACCGTGAGGCCTGCGACCTCATCGTCCTCCTCCACAGAAAGGGGCAGGCCGCGCTCCGACCGGACGATTTCGCCGCGACATGCGCACTCGACTGCGACCGCTTCCTGTTCGAGCTCGATCACTTCCACCGCCACTACATCATCGGCCAGAGAAAGATGACCCCGGGACCGGATGACGAGAGGGTGTTGCGAGCCTTCTACGCCGATCTGGCCTCGGCGTGCGACCGGCTGCCGCGCGTGTACTGCCACAGGGACTTCCAGTCGCGCAATCTCATGGTCCATCGCGGTCGGCTGCACGTCATCGATTTCCAGGACGCCCGCATGGGACCCTACACCTACGATTCCGCCTCCCTGTTGCGCGACTCATCGCTCGATCTCGAAGAGACCCTGGTGGACGGGATGATCGACCATCTCGGCCGCTCTCTCGACATTCCGGACGACGAATTCCGCCGCGATTTCGACCTCATGGCCCTGCAGCGCAACATCAAGGACCTCGGCACCTTCGGCTACATGGCCGCCGCCCGGGGCCGGTGCGAATACCTCGACTACGTCCCGCGCACCGTCGCATCGATCCGGCGCAATCTCGCCGGGAGCCGTCGTTATCACCTGTTCCACCCTCTGCTAGAGCGCTACGCCCTCTCCTGACTTCCGTTGGGTTAGACTGGCCCCATGCGCGGCTTCAACGTGATGAGAATCGCCGGCATCAGGATCATGATCGATCCGAGCTGGCTCATCATCTTCTTTCTGCTCGTCTGGAGCCTGGCCACCGGCTACTTTCCCCAGGCCCGGCCGCCCATCGAGGGGCGTGCCGCCTGGGTCCTCGGCGTCGCCGCCGCTCTTCTCCTGTTCGGCTCGGTGCTGGTCCACGAGCTGTCGCACGCCCTCGTCGCCCAGCGCGCCGGGGTCTCCGTTCCGCGCATACGACTCTTCCTGTTCGGCGGCGTGTCGGAGATGGCGTCGGAGCCGCCCGACCCGAGGTCGGAGGTGCGCATCGCCGCCGCCGGGCCCCTGACCAGTTTCGCGCTGGCCTTCGTCTTCTACGCGATTCTGCTGTCGGGGCTCCCGTCGATCGTCCCGGGCGGTCGGCAGCTGGTGGTGTATCTGTCGGCGCTGAACCTCGTTCTCGGGCTGTTCAACCTCCTTCCCGGCTTCCCGCTCGACGGCGGCCGCCTCCTGCGCGCCTGGCTGTGGGCGCGCAGCGGCAACCTGCTCTCGGCGACCCGCAAGGCGGGGCGCGCCGGGTCGGTGGTCGGATTCGGGCTCATGGGCCTGGGACTGATCGAGCTGGTCAAGGGCGGAAATCTCGGAGGGCTCTGGTTCATGGTCATCGGGATCTTCCTCAACCAGGCGGCCTCGGCCTCGTACGAGTCCCTCCTCATGCGGGACACGCTCTCCGGCTGCCGCGTCCGGCAGATCATGACGCAGCCGGTGATCGCGGTCCCCGAGCACGCCAGCCTGGACGAGCTGGCGCGCGACTACTTCTTCCGTCACCCCCGCGGCAGTTTTCCGGTCGTCACGGGGGAACAGTTCGCGGGGATGGTGTCCCTGGACCAGCTCAAGAGCGTCCCGCGGGACGAGTGGGTGCGCACGCCGGTCCGGCAGATCATGACCCCGGCGGCGCGCCTGCGCCCGCTCGGACCCGACGACCAATGCACCGCGGCCCTCGAGGCGATGGTGCGCGACGACGTGGGCCGCCTGCCGGTCGTCGCCGACGGTCGCATCGTCGGGATCCTGAGCCGCCGGGACGTGATGCGGCTCCTGAAAATCCGCTCCGATCTCGGCTCCTGATGGCGCCCCTCACGTCGAGGCGCCTGTCGTTGTCGATCGTCCTGCTCCTCTTGGCCTTCGCCCTGTCGGCGGCGGTCTGCTCCAGTCTCGGAAGCAGCCGGTACACCCTCCTCGATCTCCTGCGGCACGAGGCGGACCAGGAGACCGCGCGCGCGATGATCCTGCGCGTCCGTCTGCCGCGCATCCTGATGGCGGCTCTCGCCGGGGCGGCGCTCGGCGCGGCCGGCGCGGTCTTCCAGGCGGTCCTGCGCAACCCCCTCGCGGACCCCTACATCCTCGGGGTCTCGGGCGGTGCCGCTCTCGGGGCCTTCGCGGCGACCGCCCTCGGCCTGCCCGCCCTGGCGCCCGTCCTGCCGGTGCGCGAGACGGCCGCCTTCCTCGGGGCGATCGCCACCGTGGCGATCCTGTTTCTCCTGTCGAGCGCCCGCGGCCGGATCGTCTCCTACCCGATGCTGCTCATCGGCGTCATCATGAATACCGTCTACCTGGCGCTGATCCTTCTGATCGAGACGGTCGTCGAGTTCTCGCGGCTGCACGGCGTGCGGCTCTGGATGATCGGGACGATCCCGATCGAGGAGTACGGGCTCCTCCTGTGGCTGTCCGTCGTCCTGGTCGCGGGAATCGTCGGCCTGGCCCTGTACGGCAGGGACCTGAACCTGCTCTCCGCGGGAGAGGAGGCGGCGCGATCGCTCGGGGTCACGGTCGAGAGGACGCGCATCGTCACCGTCGTGCTGGCCTCCCTCGTCACCGCCGCCGTCGTGTCGGTGGCCGGGCCGATCGGCTTCGTCGGTCTGATCGTGCCGCACGCGGCCCGCCTCCTGTTCGGCCCGGACCACAGGCTCCTCGTACCCGCCTCGGCGGTCACCGGCGCCATCTTCCTCATCGTGGCCGACACCGTGGCGCGCACCGTGATGGCGCCGACCGAGATCCCGGTCGGCGTGGTCACGGCCCTGTGCGGCGGACCGTTCTTCCTCTGGCTGTACCGCCGGCGGGCGGGAGGAGGGTACTTTGAGTGACGCGATCCTGGCCGCGCACGGGCTCGTTTTCACGCACGCGAGCGCGCCGGCGCCCCTGTTCCGAGGATTGTCCCTTTCCGTGTCCCGGGGGGAATTCGCCGGGATCATCGGACCGAACGGCTCCGGAAAAACCACGCTCCTGATGCTCCTGAGCGGTGTCGTCGCGCCGCAGGCGGGGGAGGTGAGCCTGGACGGGCGTCCCGTGCGATCGATCCCCCCCCGCGAGCGGGCGCGACAGATGGCGGTGGTGTTCCAGGAGAGCCGGATGCTGTTCGACTTCACGGTGCTGGAGATCGCTCTCATGGGTCGCGCGCCGCACCTCGGTCCCTTCAGTCTTGAGCGGCCCGAGGACTTCGCGGCGGCACGAGCCGCACTGCACGAGATGGATCTGGCCGGCCGGGAGGAGAAGCGGCTGCAGGAGCTGTCGAGCGGCGAAAGACAGCGCGCCCTCATCGCCCGCGCCCTGGCCCAGCAGCCGCGCGTCGTGCTGATGGACGAGCCGACCGCATTCCTCGACCTGAGGCACCGTCTGCAGATCTACGAGATCCTGGCGCGGCTGAACCGGGACAAGGGCCTCACGGTCGTCACCACGAGCCACGACCTGAACCTGGCGGCGCGCTATGGCTCGCGCCTCATGGTCCTGGACGACGGGCACCTGGCGGCCGACGGACCGCCGGAGACAGTCCTGACCCCGCGCCTCCTCCGCGAGGTCTACGAGACGGAGGCGCGAATCGAGCGCGACCCGGTGACGGGGGCACCCTTCGTCATCCCGATCGCCCCTCTTTGACAATCACCGGATCGTACAGTACGATTCTTCCCCCTCTGAATAAGGACCTGGAGATGCAGCCTTCGTTTCGGGCGGGCTTGACCCGGTGGTGCGCCGCGATCCTCCTGGCGCTCCTGGCCCTCTCCATGCTCCATGTCGCGGCGCCGCATCACGCGACGCAGCGCGACTGCGCCACCTGCAAGGCGCTCACCTCCCCCGGGGTGGCCCAGGTTTCCGGCAGTATCGGCCGCCCGGCGGAAGCACCGACCCTGATCGCCGTACTCCCACCCGATTCGCCGCTCTGCAAGTCCGCGCGCTACCTCAGCCCTCTCCGCGCCCCCCCGGGGTCCCCAATCGTCTGAAGTCGTCGCGGTGCGGCATACCGTCCCGGGCTGGAGCCACCCATCCCGGAACCGGATGGGCCGACCGCGTGGACATCGAGCGACCTTGCTTCAGCGGAGGAATCATGAGACCAAGAGTGTCATGCAGAGCGGTGGCGGTCCTTATGGCGGTCGGCCTTCCGGCGGCCACCGTCTTGGCGGAGGAGCAGGGGGCGCAGCCCACGGCGGCGCCGGTTGCCCAGGCTGTGATGCCGGCCTCCACCACGCAGGAGGAGATCGAGGCGCTGCGGCGGGAGATCGAAGACTTGAAGAACCAGATCCGGGCGTTGCGGGACCAGGTGGGCGCGGGCCCCGCGCCCGTGCAGCCGACAGCACCGCCACCCGGGCCGATCCTTGCACCCGCGCCCGCCGCCGTGTCATCCCAGACGTCCAACTACTTCAATCCGAGCGTCTCCGTGATCGGCAATTACCTCGGGGTCGGCGGGAGCAACGGCACCGAGAACCTGCCGAGCTCGAGCCTGCGCGAGTCCGAGGTCTCCTTCCAGGCGGTCGTGGACCCGTACGCCCGCGCCGACTTCTTCCTGTCTTTCGGCGAAGAGGGGGTCGGTGTGGAGGAGGGGTTCGTCACGTTCACGTCACTCCCGGGGGGAGCGCTCGCGAAGGTCGGGCGGATGCGAACCGCCTTCGGGAAGATCAACCCTCTGCACCTCCACGTCCTTCCCTGGCCCGACGAGCCCCTGCCCATCGTGAATCTTCTCGGCGGCGAGGAGGGTTGGATCGGCACCGGTGTCTCCGGCGCGTTTCTCCTGCCGCTGGGCGATGTCTTCTCCGAGGCGACGGTCCAGGTCCTGCGCGGTGATTCGGGTGAGCTGTTCGCGGCGCCCCAGAGGGGGGACCTGGCCTACAACGGCCACTACCGCGTCTTCGGGGATCTGAGCGAAGCGACGAACCTGGAGGTCGGTCTCTCGTACGGTCAGGGACCGAACGGCCTGGCAGCGGGCTCGAAGACGCGTCTCGAGGGCGTGGACGCCACGCTGCGCTGGAAACCGCTGCGCACGGCGACGTACCGCTCCGCCTCGTTCCGGGGCGAGTTCATCCGCAGCCGCCGCGAGGATCCGCTCGGCGACCAGACGGCCGACGGCTGGTTCCTCTCCGGCGAGTACCAGCTCGCGAAGCGCTGGTTCACCGGGGCGCGCATCGAGGCGGCCGGGCACGCCGACGACGCCGCGCAGACCGACCGCGGCAAGGCCGTCCTTCTCACCTTCTGGCCCAGCGAGTTCTCCCAGCTCCGGGGCGAGCTTCGCCGGCGCGAGTACGCCGACGGAGAGACGGCCAACGAGGTGCTCCTTCAGCTTCAATTCGCCATCGGCGCCCATGGCGCCCATCCGTTCTGAGGTCCAATCGATGAAACCAACAAGGCTCGTACTCGCCGGTCTCGTCTTCGCTCTCGCTGGAATCCCTGGCACATCGGCCTTCGCCGCGTTGAAGGTCGTCACGACTCTTCAGGATCTTGCCTCCCTGGCCGACGCCGTGGGCGGAAACCGCATCGAAACGTTCGCCCTCGTGAAGGGATACCAGGACCCGCACTTCGTCGATGCCAAGCCGTCGTTCATCCTGAAGCTGTCGCATGCCGACCTGCTGGTCGCCGCGGGGCTCGAGCTCGAGATCGGCTACCTCCCGCCGCTCCTCGATCAGAGCCGCAACGGAAAGATCCATCCCGGATCGCCCGGTTACCTCGACGCGTCGACCGGCTGTGAAATCCTGAACCGCCCCGTGCAGCAGGTGACCCGGGCGATGGGGGACGTTCATCCCTACGGGAACCCGCACTACTGGACGGACCCCGAGAACGGCCGCGTCATCGCGAGGTCGATCGCCGCGAAGCTGACGGAGCTCGATCCGGCCGGCCGGGAGGCCTATGCGGCCAACCTCGCGGCCTTCGAGGGCAGGCTCACGGAGAAGGAAAAAGAGTGGACCGCAAAGATGGCGCCGTATAACGGGGCCAAGATCGTGACCTTCCACGATTCGTGGCCGAACTTCGCGCGCCGCTTCGGTCTCGTCATCGCCGGACACGTCGAGCCGAAGCCCGGCATCCCGCCCACCCCTTCGCACACACTGGAGATCATCAATCTGATCATGACCGACAAGATCCCGGTGATTCTCGTCGAGCCGTACTTCGATCTCAAGACTCCCAAGTTCATCGGGGAGAAGTCCGGCGCCACCGTGCTCAACTTCTATCCCTCGGTGGGGGGGCTGCCGGAAATCAAGGACTACTTCGCGCTCTTCGATTCCAACATCGGCGCGTTCGTCGCCGCCATGAAGGCCAAGGCATGAGCATCTTCGAGATCCTCCTGCCGGCTTTTGTCGCCAGCCTGATCCTGACCGGGATTCACGCCTACCTCGGCGTGCACGTCGTGGAGCGCGGCGTGATCTTCGTCGACCTGTCGCTTGCGCAGATCGCCGCTCTCGGGACCACCGTGGCCTATCTGGCCGGTTACGACCTGCACGCCGGCGAGGCCTACCTGTTCTCGCTGGGGTTCACTTTCCTCGGCGCCGCGATCTTCGCGGTCTCGCGCGTGCATCGCAAGACGCGGATACCGCAGGAAGCGATCATCGGCATCGTCTATGCCGTCTCGGCGGCCGTCGCGATCCTGCTGATGTCCAAGGCGACCCAGGAGACCGAGCACCTGAAGGAGATGCTGGTCGGAAACATCCTGTCGGTCACCTGGCCGGAGCTCTTCAAGACCGCCGTCCTCTACTCGCTGGTCGGCGTGTTCCATTACATCTTCCGCGACCGGTTCCTGCTCATCTCGATGAACGAGGCGGAGGCCGAGAAGCGCGGCTGGAACGTCAAGTTCTGGGATTTCCTGTTCTATGTTTCGTTCGGCTTCGTGGTGACTTCCTCCGTGGCCATCGCGGGCGTGCTGCTCGTCTTCTGCTTCCTCATCGTTCCCTCGGTGGCCGCCATGCTGTTCGCCGAACGGCTGGGACCGCGTCTCGCCATCGGCTGGACCATGGGCACTCTCGTTTCTGCGGCGGGAGTCTCTTTCTCGTTCCTTCTCGATCTTCCGACGGGGGCCACGATCGTCGGGACCTTCGGCGCGAGCCTCCTCCTGCTCGCGGCGTACAGAACCGCGTTCCGGCGGGCCACGAACCACGTACGGGAGGAGTCGACCGTGCGGGCCGCGTCGTAGGGCTCGCGCGGCGTTCGCGGCATGGCACTTGCCGGGGCCGTCCGGCTCAGGGCCTCGGCGTCCGCCCTTCGAGGTGGTCCTTCAGGATCGTGTAGATCGCGGTGTTTTCGAGCGTCCCGTGCACACGCTCCGCCCCCGCGCCCCAGGCGTAAAGCGCGACGTCCACTCCTGTGTGCGCGGCGCTGCCGAGGGAGATTCCGGAGGGTCGGGGGTCGTCCGATCCGTGCGGCGGCTTCTCCGTCTGCCTCTTCGTCCCGGGACCGCTCGTGAAGGTCACCACCGGGTACGGCTCGTCCCCTCTCCCGGCCTGAGGATCGCGGTAGGTCGACCAGATCCCGTCCTTCTCGTCCGGGTAGCCGTTCAACGCCAGGCCGCCTGTCTCGTGATCGGCCGTGACCAGGACGAGGGTCGTCTTCGGATCGAGCGTGTCGATGGCGTAGCCTATCGCCTCGTCGAAAGCGGCGGTCTCGTCGACGAGGGTACGGGCCCAGTTGTCGTGCCCGGCGTGATCGATGCGCCCCCCCTCCACCATCAGGAAGAACGGCCGGCCGCTCGCCTTGAGGATGTCGATGGCGAAGCGCGACATCTCCGGGAGCGTCGGCGCCGTCCGGGCGGCTGACGGTTCCCCCGCGTCCGTCCCCTTCTTCCTCGCCGCCTCGATCTCCGGCTGGTAGGGAAGATGGCTTTCAGCGAACAGACCGAGCACGTGCGAGCCGAGGTCGCCGATGGCGCGGAGCGCCTCGGCCGTCTCGACGATCGTCCACCCCTCCTTTTGAGCCTCCGCCCTCAGGTCCTGCGGGAAGAACTTCCGGCCGCCGCCCAGGATGACATCGAAGCCGGAGCCGATCGTCTGTTTCGCGATCCCCCCCTCGTCGTCCCGATCCCGCGCGTTGGCGTAGAACGCAGCCGGCGTGGCGTGCGTCACCGTGGTCGTGGTGACCAGGCCGACGCGCAGTCCGCGCTTGCGGGCCCACACGGCGATCGGCTCGAGCCTCCTGCCGTCCCGTTTCTGGTAGATCGCAGTCCCGTCTTCGCACAGGACCCCGTTCACCGTCTTCTGGCCACACGCCATGGCGCTGGCGGCCGCCGCCGAGTCGGTGACCGGGCTGTCGGCGGAGTGCGTCAGCGACAGCGCCGTGTAGGGAAGCGCGTCGATCCGCAGCCGGCTTCCCGGCCCGCCGCGCGCCACACGCGTCACCGTCACGTACGCCGGTCCCATGCCATCGCCGATGAACAGAACGGCGCTCCGGTCGGCGGACGCCGACCGGCCGACCGCCGGCCCAGCGCAATGAAGAGCGAGCACGGCGAACGCGACGATCGCGAGCCCGGCGAGCCTCCGGAAGACGGTCAACCGCACCTCCTTCTTCGATTCCGCGCACGGAGAGCGACACCGGGCGGAACGGCGTGAGAGGGTAGCACGGCCGGCGGCGCAGGCGTTTGGAGGGGAAGGTCGACGCGGGCGGGTGGTTTCCTAGCCTGCCTTGCCCGGATTCTTGATCGGGAATGGGACGATGTTGGGGGCGCGCTCGAGGCGCGCGTTCTTGCGGGTCGCCTTGTTCTGGTACATGTTGTGATCGGCGCGCACCAGGAGGTCCTCGAACCCCTCGCCGTCCATCGGGTAGAGGGCGATGCCGATCGAAAGACCGGAGCGCGCCACCTTCCCCTCCTCGAGACGCAGCGTGAACAGGTCGACCGACTGCTGCAGGCGCTCGGCCAAAAGCGCGGCCTGCGCGAAGCCGGTCATGGGGAGAAGGGCCGCGAACTCGTCACCCGACAGACGCACCAGGATGTCGCGCTCGCGCAGGTGGCTCTTGAGGACGCGGCTGACTTCGGCAAGGTAGCGATCTCCGACGCTGTGGCCGTAGCGGTCGTTGATCGCCTTGAAGCTGTCGAGATCGGCTTCGAGGAGGGCCATCGGCTGGCCGGCCTGCTGGCAGCGCACCTTCTCCTGCTCGAAGATCTGACGCAGGTAACGCGAGTTCGGCAGGTTGGTCAGGATGTCCGTGAGCGCCGACTCCTGCGTCTCGGCGAAGATGGTGCCGTTGAAGATGGCGGCGGCCGCGAGCTTGGCGATGATGTCCATCATCCGGATGTGATCGTCCAGGCAGGGGACCGCCTTCGGGAAGTGCAGCGTGATGACCCCCAGGACCTTGCCGTCGTGGATCAGCGGAAAGGCGGCGACGGTCGAGTACTCCGAGAGGTCGACCTCGGCCCCCGACAAATCGAGGTCGGGGCTGTTGGAGAACCGGTTGCTCCTCTGGCTCGCGGCCCATCCGGTGATCCCCTCTCCGAGGCGCACGGATCGTCCGCGCAGGTGCTCGAGGTTCGCGCCGGACACGAAGCGCGCCGACAGGCTCTCGCCGTCGTCCTCCAGGAGATAAATGACGCAGGTGCGGTACGGCACCAGCTGGCCGATCTTCGTCGCCACCAGGTCCAGGACTTCCGAAAGGCGCAGCGACGATCCGAGGGTCTGGGCGATCTCATAGAGCGCGTAGACCTCCCTGTGCGCCGACGAGATGCTGCTCAGGACCGAGGTCTGGCGACCGACGATGGCGCCGGTCGTGTCCCTCTCCAGCCAGACGCTCGTCTGCCCCTCGGCGGGCGGAGACGTACCCGCCGGTCCGCCGGGGACCTGGGGCACCCGGGTTCCCTCAGCACCGATGCTGCGGTGCAGGCTGTCGCCGAATCCGCCCGGATCCGCCGCAACCGGAGGGGTCCCGTTCCAGATACCGGTCGAGTCAAGACGCGCCAGCGCCTCCTCGAGGTGCGCCCGCGCCGCGGCGGCGGCGTTCCGCGGCGGGTCCGGAGCCGCGCTGACGGCGCCGATCACCTCGGGGAGGTGCGAGCGCAGCACGGTCACCACCGCAGGGTCGAACTGGATCCCCGACCAGGCCTCGATCAGGCTGCACGCTTCTTCGGGAGATTTGCGCCCGCGCCAGGCGCGGTCCGAGGTCAGCGCCTCGAACGAGTCGGCGACGGCGAGGATCCGCGCCGCGAGCGGGATCTCCTCTCCGCGCAGGCCGTCGGGGTAACCCGACCCGTCCCAGCGCTCGTGGTGATGCCGCACAGCCGGCAGGACGGGATAGGGAAAGTGCACGTTCGCCAGGATGTCCGCAGCCACCGCCGGATGCGCCTTCACCTTCTGGTACTCGATGTCCGAGAGCTTCCCGGGCTTGTTCAGCAGGTGGTCGGGGATGGCGAGCTTGCCGATGTCGTGCAAGAGCGACGCCGCGCGCACCGCTTCGTAGTCCTGCCGGGCGATGCGCAGCCTCCGCGCGAGCTCGAGCGCGTACGACTGCACGCGTCGGGTGTGTCCCTGCGTATGCGGGTCCTTCGCATCGATTGCCAGAGCCAGCGCCTCGATGGTGGAGAGATGCACCTGCATCAGGTCGTCGAGCCGCTTCAGATTTTCCGTAACCTGCCGCTTGTACGAGCGATAGACCAGGACCGCGAGCAGCAGGATTGGAGGGACCATCACGCTTGAAACGATCCCGATCTGCCCGATCAGGAGGAGCGACATCGCCGCCGCGGCGGTCCCCGCCAGGGCCGCTCCGGCCGCCGCCACGGCCATGAGATAGAGCCTTCCTCCCGGTCCGCTGATCTGCATGTTCTCCTTGTGCTGCTCCGTGGCGTGCGCCGGCCGGACCGCCTCTCCGGACGGTCCGGCCGGCTCGGTACCCCTGCGGCGTCCACCGGCCTGCCCGGGGGGGGAAGGAGCCGGACGGAGCGCCGTCGGACTCATTACCATCGCAACGGGCGTGCCACGGCTCGTCCCACCTTCCCTGGCCCCGGCCGGCCGTACCCAAATGATGAGGACACGCCGGTTAGCGGCACCGTATATGGATGAAATGATGATCGCCTGTCGCGGCCTGCGATGAGAATCTCCACTTCTCCTGAGGTCTTCCCGTACACGCCGCAACGGCGGTCCGCCGACGGCCGCTCAACTGTTGCGATGAGGAGATTTGCCGTTTGCGGGACGTGTCCAGCCAGCGCCACGCGTTCATGTGTTTGTGCGGATTCTGCACACAGGGTTCATCCGGCCAGCGCTCGCGGGAACCACTCCAGACACGGCCGGCTTCCAAAAAAAGAGCCGGCCCCGCTGCCACGGGGCCGGCATCCGCAGGGGTCGCCTGCGTGTCAGCTCAACAACTCAGCACATTCGCCTAGAGGGTCATCCCCCCTTTCGTCCTCACCAGCCGATCCAGACAGGCGCGGTAGGTAAGGTACAGGATACCCGGGAACGGGAGAATCGCGAAGGTGGAAACGACCCCCAGCTCCCGGACGACAAGGAAAACTATGGCGGCGGCAACCGAGCCGGCCAGATAGGCCGTGCCGGCCCAGGGCGAAGATTCCTGCCAGATCGCCACGACCGACTGGTGTTCCTTGAGCGCCACGACGCCCGACACCAGAGCCGTGTTGAGAGCGTACTGTGCCAGGGCCAGCGCCGCGACCGGCAGAAGGAGATTCGCGAGGGTCATGCGCGCCGCCCACAGCCCCTCTTGAGGAGCCAGCGCACCGAACACGCGCGCCGCCAGGTTGATCGACAGGGCCATGCCCGCGATATTGAAGACCCTCTTGTGCAGTTCCCCCTTCGCGCGGCTGGAGGAGGCGAAGCCGTCGAGGGCCGCGGTCAGCGTCGCCAGATCGCCTCCGAAAACCATCACCGAGAGAAAGATGAAGGCGTCCGAGAACGACACCCGGCAGTGTGGCAGCGGCAGCTTGACGGAGAGCCGGCCGACCAGAAGCGTCAGGAGCGCGATCCCCAGCCAGGCCAGGTCCTTCGTTTCGAACCCGCCTGTGACCAGATGATAGAGGCTCTGGCCGAGGACCGCCGCGCCGGCTGCCGCCACCACACCGATGAAGACGTTGCCTTTCATATCGTCGTCTCTCCGGGTGTCCATCGCCTTACCAGGCATCGGCGTTCCCCCAGATGAGACCGCAGTCTCGCAGCGTCCAGATGAGGCCCATGTCGTAGCCGCCATAGCCGGCGATACCCCAGATCAGGCTTGTCGGTCCGACATTGAAGAAGTCGTTCGAGATGAGCTGGTTTCCCCAGATGAGACCCGAGCCGTACAGGCGCTCGTTCCAGATGAGTCCGCTCGAGGTGGGTGTGCCGTCGCTCCAGGTGACGTAATTCCACTGGTTGTTACTGCCGGACACGACGTACGAATCGGAGTACAGACCGTCGTAGTACGTGAC
This sequence comes from Candidatus Dormiibacterota bacterium, assembly GCA_035635555.1. Classification (NCBI taxonomy): domain Bacteria; kingdom Bacillati; phylum Candidatus Dormiibacterota; species Candidatus Dormiibacterota bacterium. Next base: position 108,663 of record DASQAT010000013.1, on the reverse strand, counting down.
GCCCAGTCCCCACGAATCAAAGCGACCGATCCCCCAGATGAGCGACTGCGCGTAGGCGAGCTGCTGGTTCGACAGCGCCGCATCGCCGCGGAGCATTCCGCCACCCCAGATCAGGCTCTGGCTCCACAGGCAGGTCTCGCCGGCGATGATGCTCTGCGGCGTCGGCAGCCCCGCTGGCATGAGCGTCGCGCCGGCCGGGAGGGCGTACGCGTAACGGCTCATCGACTTCGCCAGCCGGACGGCGCCGTCCACGTTGAGCATTCCGGCACCCTGCTCGAAGAGGTCCGGACCGTCCATGATCTGGGCCGAGTACATCAGGATCGCCTTGACCTGGTTCGGAGTCAGACCGGGGTTCGCCTGCGCCATCAGCGCCACGGCTCCCGAGACCACGCCGGTGGCCATCGAGGTGCCGGTCAGGACCATGTAGCGGCTCTTGTTGTTGACGTTGTTCCCCGTGTCGACATGCAGGACCGGATAGCTCGCCACAAGGTAGTTGCTGCTGCGCTCGAGCGACACGATGCGCGTGCCGGGGGCGACCAGATCCGGCTTCGCGAGATCGTCGTACACGACCTGGCCCGAGACGGGGTCGGTCGTGTGCGACAGCGTGGGGCCGCGCGAGGAGTACGGTGCGACGATGTCATCCGACCGGATGTCGGTGCCGCGCGTCAAGGTCGCGCCGACCGTGATCGCCGACGGCGAGATGCCGGGGGAGGTGATGCCTCCGTAGACCTTGTTGCCGTTCGAGTCCTGTCCGAAGTTTCCGGCCGCGGCCACCACGACGATGCCGGCCCTGGCGGCGCGCTCCACCGCGCGGCACATCGGGTCGTTGACGTACGAATCGATCGGGGGGGCCGCCAGCGACAGATTGATGACCTTGATGTTGTAGACGTTCCGGAGCGAGATCGCCTGGTCGATGGCGGCCACGACGCTGCTGATGTAGCCGTGACCCCTCTCGTCCAGGACCTTGAAGTTGATCAGGCTCGCGCCCGGCGCCATGCCGGTGTAGTCGCGGCCGGCCGTGTACGAGGCGCTGCCGTCGCCCGCGATGATCCCGGCGATGTGCGTGCCATGGCCGTAGGGGTCGTCCAGGCTGCCGCGGCCGGTGAAGTCCCAGGAGAACACGACCCGCCGTATTCCCTTGGTTTCGTCCCGGAGATCGACATGGGACGGGTCGATTCCCGAGTCGAGGACCGCCACGCCCACGCCGGAACCATCGATGCCGGAGAAATTCCAGAGGCTGGTGGTTCCACCATAGGCAAGCGCCGCGCCGGTCGTCGTTTCGAGCTGGCTCGCCAGACCCGTGACAGGACGATCAGGGGCGACGTAATCGAGACCTTCGATCTGCGCGAGAGAGTCCACCGCCCCGAGCGGCAGATCCACGACCATCACGCCGACGTTACGGAAGTGCCTGCGGACCCTCCCGCCCAACTCCTTGATCTTGCCGGCGACGGCAAGAGGGTCGCCGCCGTTCAGGTTGACGAGAACGCGGACGCTGTTGGAGGGGGACTCCTTCTGCACCTTCTCCTGCAGGTCCGAAGCGACTCCTGCCTTGCCGCCCTTCGCGGCAAGCACAGGAGAGAACGACAGTGCGAGGGCAAGAGCCGTGGCCAGGGCCAGAGTGGCGCCGCGGAAGAGATTGCCCCAGAACGCTTGGCCATTTTCCTGGTTGCGGACAGTCCGGGCATCTCTCGACATGGTGCCTGCCTCCTGACCGACAACCGAACGGTTTGGGCCGTCCAGCTGGCAACCCGGCTGTCTCCGAGAGACCCGCGGCTTTCCGTCCCACCCTCGCGGATGGTTTGGCCTTCACGACTGGTCGCCCGTACTAGAGCAAGGGGGGTGCCACCACCCATGAACACCCTTGTACAAGCCTGTCGTATTCTGGATATCAAATTTATTTTGTGATAGTTACCAGCCATGATCAGAGTATTGAACTCGACGTGTATGGTTCACTCTGAAGATCTACGGACCATTCCCTCGTGACCAGCGAATGCACACGCTTCGAACAGAAGACCGCCATAAAAAGCGATGATGACTATCTATACTGTTGATAATAATGGTCTTGTTAATCGTGTACAGCCGTCGTCCGGTCATGTCCCATAGGTGTACCGCGCCTGTTCAGTCAGGGGGCGTCAAAGTATGCTCGAGCCCACCGGCCGGTCCAGGAAGGCAGTTCTTGACCGTGTCTGCCGGTGGCGATATGATCCACGGCATTCTCTGGCCGCGGCCCCCCGCCTCGAGGGATGTGACGAGATGGAAATCGCGTGGTTCAAAAAGATCAGGAAGCCCAAGCAGCCGGTCGAGCACAAGCGCATCCAGGTCCCCGAGGGGCTGTGGGTCAAGTGCAACGGCTGCAAGGAAATCATCTATAAGAAGGAAGTCCTCCGGAACGCCAACGTCTGCCCCAAGTGCAATTACCATTTCCGCATCTCGGCACGGGAGCGGCTCTCCGCACTTTTCGACGACGCGCGCTACCAGGAGGTCGATACCGACATCTACTCGGTCGACCCCCTCAAGTTCAGGGATCTGAAGCCCTACAAGGACCGCCTGCGAGAATATCGCGAGAAGACCGGCCTCAATGACGCCATCATCAACGCCAGGGGTGCTATCGGCGGTCACCAGGTGATGATGTCGGTGATGGAGTACGGCTTCATGGGCGGGTCGATGGGCTCGGCGGTCGGTGAGAAGGTCACCCGCTCCGTGGAGCGTGCCCTCGACGAACGCATTCCCCTCGTGGTGATCTCCTGCTCAGGCGGGGCGCGGATGCAGGAGGGGGCCCTCTCCTTGATGCAAATGGCCAAGATCAGCGCCGCGCTCGGGAAGCTGCACGAGGCCGGCGTCCCCTACATCTCGATCCTGACCGATCCGACGACCGGCGGCGTGACCGCTTCGTTCGCCATGCTCGGAGACATCAATATTGCCGAGCCGAAGGCGCTCATCGGATTCGCGGGGCCCCGGGTCATCGAACAGACGATCCGGGAGAAGCTCCCCGACGAGTTTCAGCGCTCGGAGTTCCTGGTGGAGAAGGGGATGCTCGATTTCATCGTCGAGCGGCGCGAGATGCGCGGCGTTCTCATCCGTTGTCTGAATTTCATGTACAACACGGAGGCTCTCGCCGCCGCGGCCCCCTCGGCCGCGACCGCCCCCGTGTCCACCGCCGGCTCTGGAACCGCCCCGGGCGCAGCCGCGAGCGGGTCGGGAAGCGTCGCCTCCGGCCCGCCGGGGCGGACGCGCGAGCCTCTGCCGTTCCCCACGCCGATCGCCGCCCGCGCCAAGATCACCCCGTCGCCCGAAGTCAGCTAGGCGTTCCCTCCCCCGCATGAGGGTCGCCGATCGGCTGGACCGCCTCCCTCTCTCCGGTTTTCATTACCGGCTGCTCCTTTTGAGCGGACTCGGCTGGCTGTTCGACTCCATGGACGGCGGGCTCATGTCGTTCGTCGTGGCGCGCCTCAAGTCGGAATGGCACCTGTCCCCCGACCGCGTCGCGTTCCTCAACAGTGCGGGGCTCGCCGGCATGTTCGTCGGAGGGGCGGTGGCCGGGAGCCTCGCCGACCGCTTCGGCCGCAAGACGGTATTCCAGACGACCCTCCTGGTGTTCAGCATCGCCACCGGATTGTGCGCCCTGGCGCAGGGATTCTGGTCCCTGCTCGTCCTCCGCTTCCTGGTCGGATTCGGCCTGGGGGGGGAGCTGCCGGTCGCGGCCGCCCTCGTCAGCGAGTTCGCCCCCGCGAAGCACCGCGGCCGGCTCGTCGTGCTCCTCGAATCATTCTGGGCCTTCGGGTGGGCCGCCGCCGCGATCATTGCCGAGATCCTGGCCCGCAGGGCCGAGATGACCGGGCACGGATTCCCTTGGCGTCTCGCGTTTTTCATCGGGGCTCTGCCGGCTCTGTATCTGATCGTGCTCCGCCGCGCCCTTCCCGAATCTCCACGCTATCTGTCGTCCTGCGGCCGGCTGGATCAGGCGGAGACGGTCATCCGATCGATCGAAGCGGAGAGCGGTATCCCGGCGGGATCCCCCCTCCAGCCGGACTCCGACTCCGCCCCGACGGTGCGCCGGACGCCCCGCCTGCGCGACCTTTTTTGCGGGGATCTGGCGCGCCGCACCGTCATGCTGTGGCTCCTCTGGTTCACGATGGCCTACTCGTACTACGGCATCTTCACATGGCTGCCGACCCTGCTGGCCGGGCAGGGATTTCCGCTAGCCACGTCGTTCCGGTTCACTCTCATCATCACGCTGGCGCAGATCCCGGGCTATTTCACCGCCGCCTGGCTGGTCGAGAAAATCGGCCGCAAGGCGACTCTCATTCCGTTCATGCTTCTCTGCGCCCTCGGCTCGTTCTTCTTCGGCAGCGCCCGCGCCGAGACTGATCTCATCCTCTGGGGCTGCCTCCTGTCGTTCTTCAACCTGGGGGCCTGGGGCGTGACGTACGGCTACACTCCCGAGCTCTATCCGACTTGGCTGCGCGGCACCGGGACCGGGTTTGCCGCCGCCTTCGGCCGCATCGGAGGCCTCCTGGCCCCGCTCGCCGTCGGCAGGCTGATGGCGGGCGGAGGCGGCGGCTTCACCTCCGTCTTCGTCATGTTCGCCGCGGTCCTGGCGGCGGGGTCTCTTTCGGTCGTCTTCTTCGGCGAGGAGACGCGCGGCCGGACGCTCGAGGAGATCTCGCGCCAGGGGCGTGTCCACCCCGATCCGGAATGAATCGATCCGGGCGCATACTCTTCTCCGGCGGGGACGATCTTCAGGGTCTTCGCCGATGCGGGGTATCGTGACCTACGAGGAAGCGCTCGCCTACCTCGATTCCCTCGAGGTCCTGGGCATTCGTCCGGGTCTGGACCGGATCCGGAGGCTTCTCGACCGCCTGGGTGACCCGCAGGCGACGTACCCTTCCGTGCTGATCGCCGGCACGAACGGCAAGGGCTCCGTCGCGGCCGACGTGGCCTCGATCCTGAGGCAGGCGGGGCACGCGCCCGGTGTCTACACCTCGCCGCACCTGGTTCGGTTCGAAGAGCGGATCGTCGTGGGAGAGGCGCCGATCGCCGCATCCGAGCTGGCCGCCCTCACCTCCGAGCTGCGCGATGTGATCGCGGCCGATCGCCTGCTGCGGAACGACCCGCCGACCTACTTCGAGGCCACGACCGCGCTCGCCTTCCTGCATTTCCGCGCGCGGAAGGTGCCGATCGTCGTGCTCGAGGTGGGGATGGGGGGCCGGTTCGACGCCACCAACGTCGTCACTCCCCTGGTCTGCGCCGTCACGCAGATCGCCATGGACCACACCCAGTGGCTCGGCGGGACGCTCGGGGAAATCGCCTACCAGAAGGCGGGCATCCTCCGGCCGGGCGTACCGGCTGCCGTTTCGAGACAGGAGACCGCGGCGCTCGAAGTGATTCGAGGCGAGGCCAGGCGAGTCGGGGCCCACCTGGCGTCGACCCTCGACTGCGAGATCCGACCCCTCGAAGATGCGACCCGGGGAGCCGCGCGGCGCGGGGGCGCGGGCCCTCGCCCCGCCCGCCCGATCCGTTTTCCCGATCCTCCCGTATTCTCCCTGGTCACGCCCTCGGGCGGCCGCTATCCCGAGCTCCACCTGTCGCTGCGCGGGGTTCATCAAGTCGAGAACGCAGTGACCGCCGTCCTAGTCGCCGAGCGGCTCGCCGCCGCCGGGGTCCGGGGCATCGACCCCGGGACGATCGCGGCCGGCCTCCGCGACGCCGTCTGGCCTGGCCGGCTCGAGCTCATACGCGCCCATCCCGATCTCCTCCTCGACGGGGCCCACAACCCGGCCGGCTGCGCGACTCTCGCGGCGTACCTGGAGGAGTACCAGTCCGGCCGCCCGGCGACCCTCGTGTTCGCGGCGATGAAGGACAAGCCCGTGGCCGAGATGCTCGACATCCTGTGTCCGCTGGCGCAGACGGTGGTCGTCACGGGGCTTCCCGTCCCTCGCGGCGAGGCACCGGGGACGCTGTCGCGTCTGGCGGCCGAGCGGCACTCCGACACCAGGCACGCACCGTCGGTCGAAGGGGCTGTGCGGCTCGCCCTCGACGAGGCTTCCCCCGGGGCTCTCGTCGTCGTCAGCGGCTCCCTCTACCTCGTGGGAGAGGTCAAGAGGATCCTGGCGGGCTAGGTCAGGCCGCGGGTCTTTCCCCGGCCGCCCGGAACCCCTCCCGCTCCATCCGCCCCCAGGCCTTGCGGTGGCCGCGCAGGAAGTCCCAGAACGCCTTCACCTTGAACAGCGCGAGGCTCTGGCGGTAGCCGAGGTTCTCGAGGACACCGTAGAGGACCAGCCGGGCGAGATGCTCCCAGCCGGGATAGCGCCTGAAGGAGATCTCTTCCAGCAGGACGGCGGCGACGGACAGGAAGACGCCGAAGAAGATGGCGAAGATGAGGAAGAGCACGAAGAAATCGAGATTCAGGACTCCGAGCCAGAAGGACAGGGCGACCATGACGTAGCCGAGGATCTCGACGAAGGGGCCGAGGGTCTCGAACAGCAGAAAATAGGGGAGTCCGAGCATGCCGATGGCGCCGTGCTCCGGGTTCAGGATCATCCGCCTGTGGCGCCAGAGGCTCTGCAGCATGCCCCGATGCCAACGGTTGCGCTGGCGCGCCAGCACCCGGAAGGTGCTCGGGACCTCGGTCCAGCAGACCGGGTCGGGGACGAAGACGATGCGGTACTTCCGTCCGCTCCTGCGCATGTGCTCGTGGAGCTTCAGCACCAGCTCGAGGTCCTCGGTCTCGGACCACGAGTCGTAACCGCCCGCGGCGATGACCTCCGACTTACGGTACAGCCCGAAGGCGCCGGAGATGATCAGCAGGGACCTCAGGCTGCTCCAGCCGATGCGCCCCCCGAGGAACGCGCGGAGATACTCCACGACCTGGAAGACGGGCAGGGCCTTCTTCGGCAGGCCGATCCGCAGCACGCGCCCCTCGCGCACCTCGCAGCCGTTCACGATGCGCACGATGCCTCCCGCCGCGACCATTTCCTGAGGATGCTCCATGAACGGCTTGACGACGCGGAGGAGCGCGTTGTCCTCGATGATCGAGTCGGCGTCGACGGAGCAGAACAGGGGGTAGCGGGACACGTTGATGCCGGTGTTCAGCGCCTCCGCCTTCCCGCTCCATTCCTTGTCCACGACGATCAGGTTGGCGTATTCGAGCGACCAGTAGATCCCGCGCACCGGGCCGGTCGGCAGGGTGCGGTGGTAGATCCGGTCGGTGCGCTTCAGCTCGAACGTCTCGATGAGGCGCTCGAGGGTCCCGTCGGTCGAACCGTCGTTCACGATGACGACCTCGAACTGACCGTAGTTCACTCCCAGAAGCGAGCGCACGGTCTCGACGATGGAACGCGCCTCGTTGAAGGCCGGGACGATCATCGAGATCGGCCAGGTCATGTCGGACCGGAGGATCTGCTCGTAATCGGAGAAGAACGTCCGCTTGACGAAACGCATCACTTCGACGAACGACACCAGAAAGAGCAGGAGATAGATGCCGTTGAGGAGTCCGAAGTAGTAGATCACCCAGCGGTTGAACCCGAGGACGGTGAGGGTCAGGATCGAGATCCAGGTCATCGAACGCCTCCGCCTCCGGGCGGCGCGGGCGCCCTGAGGATATGGGACAGGGCCTGGCGCACGCCCTCCTGAGCGCTCGTGGCCGCCTGCCGCGTGCGCTCGTCGATGCGCGCCGCCGCGGTGACCTTGTCGATGAATCGGATGGCCGCGGCGCGCGTGGGGCTGTCGCTCGAGGTCAATTCGGCGACGAACTGGTCGATGACCCGCCCCTCCTCGAGCTGCGCCACGGCCATGTGACGGGCGTACGGATCGTCCGAGCTCAGCATGTCGGTGAGCGCCTCGAGACCCGCGTTCCCCATGTGGCGCAGCGCTTCACCGGAGTTGTAGCGTACCCACCACCGGCGGTCCTTCATCGCCTCCCGCAGGGGGAGGATGGCCGACGGGTCCCCGAGCCTGCCGAGCGACTTGGCGGCCATGGCGCGTACCGGCCACTCCTGGTCCTGGAGCGCCGCGACCAGATCCGGTGTGGTTCCCGGGTCGCCGATGAGGCCGAGCCCGTGCGCCGCGCGCGCCCGGATGTCGGGGTGCGGATCGAGGAGGCAGCTCTTCATCAGCCCGAGGGCACGCAGACCCCGGATGCGGCCCAGCACGTCGAGGGCCGAGACACGGCCGTTCTGCGGCAGGGTGTCGAAGGCCGCGAGCAGCTCGTCCACGGCCTCGCTGCCCACGCTGATCAGAATCTCGGCGACACGGATGGCCGACCAGCGGCTGGGATCGGCCAGGGCGCCGACGAGCGGGCGGATCGAGGTCCTGCCCCGGATGAGACCCAGGGCGCGCGCCGCGCGGATGCGGACTTCCGGCTCCGGATCGTTCATCCGCTGGACGAGCGGTTCGACGGCCGCCTTGCTTCGCATCAGGCCCAGCTTTTCGGCGGCGTCGGCGCGCTTCCACCAGCGGGCGCTTTCCAGGGCGCGGATCGCCTCGCGCACCGCGCCCTGCCCCTCGAAGGCGGCGGTGATCCGCTCCTGGGTGCTTCCCTTCACGAGACGCGCCGATTCCAGGAGGATCCGCTCCAGCAGACGCCGATCGCGCCGCGACGGCGGTTCCGGCAGGACGTCACGGAGCGGCCTGGACGTGGCCGCACCGAGGTACTCGAACACCAGGGGCTCGAGCAGGGCGCGCCTGCGCCGGTCGAGCCTCTCCCCCATCTCCCGCAGCGCCTTGTTGATGACGATGGCCACGGTGAGCAGGAGGAGGAACCCGCCGACTCCCTCGACGACCCGGACCATCAGGAGACGCATCGGCTCCACCGCGGCTACCCGGTTCTTTCCAGGATCTTGCGGATGCGGGCCAGAAGCTCCCGCGTGCTGAACGGCCTGCTCACGTAGTCCTCCGCTCCGAGGCTGAGAGCCTTGACGACGTCCTCCTCGCGGTCCTTCACCGAAAGGATCAGCACCGGAAGCCGGGCCGTGGCCGGCTCCCCCTTCAGGGCGTGCAGCACCTCGAAGCCGTCCTTGCCCGGGAGAACGAGGTCGATGACCAGGAGACGGGGCTTCAGCGAGACGGCGCTCCGAAGAACCGAGTCGCCGTCCTCGGCGAGGTGCACCTCATAGCCGTTGTTCGCCAAAAGCGCGCCCACGAAGCGCCTCGCCAGCGGGTCGCCGTCCGCGATCAGGATCCGTTCCCGGCCCGGCACCGCCGTCGCCATTCCGTCGGCCCCCGTTCCGTCCCTTCGCGTCTTAGAACCGGAACCGGAAGTAGAACCCCGTCCGGCTGTACGTGAATCCCTGCGCGACGTTCAGGGCGTAGTCGCTGCGCGCGTACGACGCCTCGAAGGCCGCCCTCCCGTTCGCGAAGTTGATCCCCGCCAGGGCGTTGCCGCCGCTCACCGCGTCGTCACGCTTGACGGCACCGAGCGTGAAGGCCTGCCGCCCGTAAGTTCCCTCCAGATGCCAGTAGAACCTCCCGTCGCGGCAGTCGTCCCGGACCGCCACGGTCAGGAGCTCCGAGTCGTAGCGCAGCGGGTCGAAGTAGCCGTTGTCCTCGTCGGCGTTGAATCCGCGGTAGCGCACGTCGAAGGTGCCCGAGACCCACGGATGGGACACGGGCAGACGCCACTCGAGCGCGGCGCCCGCGGTGCGGCGCGCGTTGCCGTCGGAGAACGACGCGGCTCCGGCGCTCCCCGACAGGAGCCACGCGGGCCGGTAGCGGAACTCCACGCGCGCGTTCGCGTCGGTCGTTCGGATGCCGCGGTCGATGAGGGGAGCGGTGTCGAGGAACGCCTCGCGCCCCCCGCTCGTTCCCACGGCGAACCGCGGCCCGACCTGCCAGCGCAGGTAGCCGCCGAGCGTTCCGACCAGGCGCGCCCCTCCGCCGAAGGTCTCCTCGCGGACCGCGCCCAGGCGGGCGTTGAAGGTCAGCGGCCGGATCACGCGCGACGTCAGCGTGCCCGAGAGCGACTGCGCCCGCGTGTCGATCGCGTCGCCGACGGCGAGACCCGGCTCGTCGCAGAACCGCCCGTCCTTGCAGCGGAACGAGGCGTCGTACGTCGAGTAGGCGATGCGGATGGACGTCTGCGGCTCGGCCATGAACGTGCACGACGCCACAGCACCGTCCACCCGGTTGGAGTCGGTGTCGCCGTACCGGAAGGTGTCCGCGTCGGCGTGCGGGCGGAGGGTCCGGCGGATCGTCTCCTTCAGCTCCTTCGCGTCCTTGCTCTCCGGATGGTCGAGGACGATGTTGTCGGCCTGCTCGCGCGCCGTGCGGTCGAGACCCTGCCAGTGGTGCACGTACGCCATGCCGATGCGCGCGTCGAGGTTGCCGGGATCGGCGCGCAGGACGTCGCGCCAGAAATGCTCCGCCTCGTCCAGGTTCCCCTGCCAGCCGCGCAGGCGCGCCCGGCCCGCGTGCGCCTGGACCGGCTCGATCCGGCGATCCTCCATGTCCTTGAAGACGGCCTCGGCCTCGGAGTAGCGGCCGGCCCACGAGAGACAGTTCCCCAGGCCGAGGAGGACGCGCGCATCGTCGGGATGTGTCTCTCGCAGCGCCCGGTACAGCGCGATCGATTCGTCGTAGTCGTGCCTCCAGGACAGCACACGGGCGAGCCCGAGCCGGATGTCGAAGTCGTCCGGCGCCAGGGCCAGGGCGCGGCGGTAGTTGGCCGCCGACGCTTCGAGTTCGTCGTCCCACGACTGCAGGAGCGCGAGCCGGTGCACGGCGCGGACGTTGTCCGGCTGCAGCCGGGTCACCTGCTCGTAGAGGGTCCTGGCCGTTCCGAAGTCTTCACGTGCGAACGCGGCGTCGGCCTCCTTGATCATCTCGGCCAGGGGACGCGCGGCCGCGTCGCCCGGGGCCGGTGCTGCGGGAGACTCGTGCGCGGCGGCGGCCGGTGTTGCCGCCCGGACGGGAGACCCGGCGGCCGGCGCCGCGGCGAGAGCGATCAGGGCGAGCGTGGCCGGAGGGATGCGGATCACGGCGCCGGGTTCCGCTTCGGAAGCGACTCGAACGCCCGCTTCAGGATCGGCCACGTCTCTTTCTTCTCGATACGCGAGGCGGGCTGGTCCCAGCCCCGCCACGTGTACATCGGCAGATCGGACGGCTTCGCGAGGTCTCCCCGCGGCAGCCGGTCGGCCAGGCGCGCGTCGAACGGGGTCGGTCCAAAGGGGGTGCCTCCGGGCTTGACCGCCACTGCGTAGAAACGGAATCCCGCGGTTTCGATGCACCCGACCTTGCGGAGATTCCCCGGATCGTCGTGCAGGACGCAGCGCGAGGACGGATCGGTCACGTTCAAAAGCCCCCAGGCCAGGCGGATCTCGATCAGGTTCTCTGCGACTCCCACGCGCCAGTCGGCCAGGGTCGAATAGTCGCGATCGCGAGGATCCATCGAGGCGTGGAGGAGCGGCGAGCGGCTCGATTGACGCGCCGGGTAGACGGTGCCGTCGCGCCCGACACGCCTTCGGTTCGTCTCGACCTTCATCTCCACGAAGCGGCCGTCGGTATTCTCGACCGAGGCGAAGGGGCGGCGGTGGCGGTTCGACTGGATGTCGTAGGGGGCATCGACCAGAAGACGGGAGGTGTCCCGGCCGTCGAGGACGACGCAGAACTCGAGGCCGGCGGGCGACGACGCCGGGTCGGTGATCGGCAGCCGGTGGTCTCCCAGGCGACCGTCATAGGTGTCGATGCCGATCAGGTAGGCCGCCTTGCCCCAGTCGGGGAGGCCGTCCCCGTCGCTGTCGAGGCGGTCCACGTCGAGCCGGATGTAGAGGTAGGCCTCGTCCGAGGTCACCTCGATTCCCCGCAGCGTCCGCGCGCGATCGTAGCCGTCCTTGAACGATCGCTCCGGCCCCCCCTCCCGCCGGGACAGAAGCGGTGCGACGCCGGTCCAGTCGGAAGGCCTGCCGTCGATGATCACCCGGAATCCAGCCTGACCCGGCCTGGCGGCGAGGATCCCGTACCCCTCCTCCGGATCCAGGACGTTCAGCCACAGCGGCTTGCGCTCGGCGGGCGTCTCGAAATCAAGCACCAGCCAGTTTCTCTTGAACCACTCGTCCACGAGAGCGAACAGGACGCCCCCCGCGAGACCCGCCTCGTCGATGTCCATCATCAGCCGGGCGTCGATCTCCCCCTGCTCGCGCTCGCTGTGGCCGCCGTGGTTCCACCCCTGCGGCTGCAGGTGCGAGACCCCGCGGCTGCTCGGGACGCCGGTCTCGCCGATCAGCACCGGCTGGGCGCCGTGGTGCGTCTTGAGGTCGCGCAGGTAGCCGATGTAATTGCTCGGACCCCGCGAGTCGCGCGCTTGGCCATAACCGGGGTCGAGATTCATGAAGTCGGGATAATAAGGATAGGCGTGGTAGGTGGCGAAGCTCCCGCCCTGCGCCCTCCCGGTCGGCACGATGTGCGCCGCATCCACGGAAACGCAGTCCTCGCACTCGTCGTAGGCCTCGATCATCCCCGCGGCCTCCGCGTCACCCATTTTGCGGACCAGGGCGGCCTCCTCCGCGGCGGTCGATTCGGTCGGATGACGCAGGGGATCGAGCGTGGGCCAGTTCACGAACGACACCGGCCGCTGCTGGCGGTAGGTGTCGGTCTCGTACTGCACGGCGAAGTCCATGGTGCGGGCCAGCCACAGCTCGAACGGCGTGGCGCCGTATTCGATGCGGGCCGTGAAATAGGGCCCGGCGAACGACTCCCTGCCGCCTTTCGCGAACCAGCCGTCGTACGTCGCCACCGACTGGGGCTCCCACTCGCGCCCCAGCACGTAGCCGAGCACGCGCGCCGAGACATCCGCGCGGTACGCGCCCTGTGCGTGCCCCGGCCGCGGCCCGAGGTCGAGGTTGCCGTGCACGGCGTCTATCACGCGGCGGATCTCGTCCCTGAATTCCCGGACGAAGGCCTCTCCGTCGTAGTCGTCCCCCGCCGGCGGCTCGGTCCACACGCCCTGCAGGAGCCAGATCCCGCCCGTTCCGGACCCGCGGTTGTGCCGGTCGAGCGCGGCGTAGAACGCCGGTGGCAGGAGGGTGTAGAGACGAACCGCGTTCGCCCCCATCCCGGACACGTCCGAGAGAAAGGAGCCGTAGGTCGCCTCGTCCTGCGGGAATTCCGCGGGGAAGCGTCCCGGAAGCGCCACCCCCATGTTGACTCCCTTCACGAACAGCGGCCGGAAGCGTCCGCTGTCGCGGACGAAGAACCGGCCGTCCCGCGCCCGGGCGACGACATTCATCGGCGTCTCGCTCGAGGGCCCGCGGGGTCGCGACTCCGTCGACGCGCCCGCCGCTGCGAGGACCTGCCCGAGCAGATGCCTGGACTCGGAATCGCCCGGTTCCTGCCGCAGCGCGTCACTGAACGCCTCCGCCGCTTCAGCGTACTTCTTCTGGTCGCGGAGCGCGAGACCGAGTCCTTTCAGCGCGTCGAGATTCCGGGCCTCCCCGCGCAGCGCGAAACGGAATTCTCCTTCCGCTTCGGCCGGTGAACCTCCGCGCAGGCGCGCGTACCCCAGGCCGACGTGGGGATCGACCGCCTCGGAGTCGATCCGCAGCGCCGCGCGGAACTCGGCCTCGGCCCGCCGAACCGCTCCCGATCGGAGGCAGCACCAGCCGGCGAGCGAGCGGAGCGCTGTCGTCTCCACGCCCGTTCCCGCCGCGCGGTGGATCACCTGCAACGCCTCCTGGAAGCGTCCGGCGGAGTAAAGGCGGACCGCCTCGTCATACAGGGAGCGCTCCGGAGGAGGGGCCGGGCTGGTCGTCCCTCCGGGCGGGCGGTCCGGGCCCATGAAGGGCGCGAGGACGCCGAGGGCGGCGCAGAGCACGGGGGCCCCGAGTCGAAGCGACGAACGCGCGGACGGCAGGACGGTCGGACTCCCGTGATTTCTCTCTGACCGGATCGGCTGGATGGGGAAGGTCGCGGTGACTCAAGCGCCGTGTTTCCCGCGCTTTCCCGCCGCTTTCGAGTCGGCGGCCTCTTATATCCCAACTCCCCTTGCCTTGACAAGCGCGGCCCGCCGCTGGTAGTGTCCTGCCCTTCCCGCGTCGGCTGCGAGGCTCCGTGTCCCGCTCGGCCCTGCTCTGGGCCGCACTGAACATGCACTTCGCCGCCAGCCCCGGCAGGCGGCAGCGGATTTTCGCCGGGGCCGGACGCGGAGGCGCCGGCTGGTCTTCGTTCCTGGAACCTTTGACCTCCGAGCTGCATCCAGGATGGGAGGCCGGGGCCCGCGCCGAGCTGCACCGGGCGCGGAGCCATGGCGCCTCGGTACTGACCCTCGAGGACGAGCGCTACCCGGCGATGCTGCGCGCTTCGTCGGATCCGCCCTGGCTGCTGTACGTGTGGGGCGGTCTGCGGCCCGAGGATGTCCTCTCGATCGCCATCGTCGGTTCGCGCCGCGCGACACTCCACGGCCTCGCGACGGCACGCGGTCTCGGGCGGGCGCTGTCGGCGTCCGGGTACACGGTCGTGAGCGGCCTGGCGCGAGGCATCGACGCGGCCGCGCACGCCGGCGCCCTGGAGGGGGGCGGGCGCACGATCGCGGTTCTGGGCTCGGGTCTCGATCGGATCTATCCGGTCGAGCACCGGCGGCTCGCCGAATCGATCGCGCGCACGGGTGCCGTTGTGACGGAGCTCCCATTCGGCGCCTCGCCCCTGAAGCGTCACTTCCCGGAGAGGAACCGGGTGATCGCGGCCTTGTCCTGGGCCACGGTCGTGGTGGAGGCGGCGCGCGACTCGGGGTCTCTCATCACCGCGGAGCTGGCGGCCGACGAGGGGCGCCTGGTATACGCGGTCCCCGGCGCCGTGGACGAGCCGAATGCCGAGGGGACGAACGGTCTCCTGCGCGGCGGTGCCCTCGTCTGCCGGACCGCGGCGGACGTGCTGGAGGACCTGGCGCCGCAGATCGCGGACGCGGCGCGGGCGGTCGTCGCCTCGCGCCCGGAACGATCGACGGCTGAGGAGGAGGTCGCGCCGGACGCCGGCGCGCGGGATTCGACGGGACTGTCGCCCGACGAGCGCCGGGTTCTTTCCCGTCTGCCGGCGACACGCGGCGTCGGCATCGAGAGGCTGGCCGAGACGTGCGGGCTGGCGCCCGGTCCGCTCCTGGCGACGCTCCTCCAACTGGAGCTGCGCGGCCTCGCGCGGCAGCTTCCGGGACGACGATTCACGTCGACGGCTTGCAAAATTTGACCGTCGCCTATATTTTCAAAAGATAGCGCGGCCCGCGTCCTGACAGAAAACGGGCCAAGGAGAGCACTTGGGCAAGTCGCTGGTCATCGTCGAGTCCCCGGCCAAGGCGAAGACGATCAACAAATTCCTGGGCCGAAACTTCACCGTGAAGGCCTCGATGGGACACGTCCGCGATCTGCCGAAGAAGAGTCTCGGCGTGGACGAGAAGCACGACTTCAAGCCGACCTACGAGATCCTGCCGGGACGCAAGAAGGTGATCGACGATCTGAAGAAGGCGGCCGAGACGGCCGACAAGGTCTTCTTGGCCCCCGACCCCGACCGCGAAGGCGAGGCGATCTGCTGGCACCTCTCCGAGATCCTGAAGAAGACCAACAAGAACCTGTACCGCGTCATGTTCAACGAGATCACCAAGCGGGCGGTCCTGAAGGGCATCCAGGAGCCGCAGAAGATCGACTCGAACAGGGTGGACGCCCAGCAGGCGCGGCGCATCCTCGACCGCCTGGTGGGATACAAGGTCAGCCCGCTGCTGTGGGACAAGGTCCGGCGGGGGCTGTCGGCCGGGCGCGTGCAGTCGGTTGCGCTGCGCATCGTTGTCGAGCGCGAGCGCGAGATCCTGGCGTTCAAGCCGGAGGAGTACTGGACGCTCGGCGCCCTCCTCGAGGCGAAGGAGCCGCCGCCTTTCGAGGCGAGGCTGTTCAAGGTCGACGACAAGAAGGCGGATCTGAAGTCCAAGGAGGAGACCGACTCGGTCGTCGCCTCCCTCGACAAGGCGACCTTCGTCGTCCGGTCGGTCGAAGCCAAGGAGAAAAAGAAGAACCCGGTCCCGCCGTTCATCACCTCCAAGCTGCAGCAGGACGCCTCGCGCAAGCTCGGATTCACCGTGCGCAAGACCATGACGCTGGCGCAGCGGCTGTATGAAGGCATGGACCTCGGCGATCAGGGGACCGTCGGTCTCATCACCTACATGAGGACCGACTCGACCCGCATCGCCCCCGAGGCCATGCAGGAGGTGCGCGACTACATCGTCAAGGCGCACGGCCCGGAGTTCCTGCCCGAGGAGCCGCGGTATTACAAGACCGCCAAGATGACGCAGGGAGCGCACGAGGCGATCCGCCCGACCTCCATGGAGCTCACGCCCGACCTCGTCAAGAAGTATGTCCAGAAGGACGAGTTCCTGCTCTACAGCCTGATCTGGAACCGCTTCGTCGCCTCGCAGATGAAGTCTGCGGTGTTCGACGTGACGACGGCCGACATCGGGGCGGGACCCTGCCTGTTCCGCGCCACCGGATCGACGATGAAGTTCTCCGGCTATCTTGCCGTGTACCAGGACATCGTCGAGAAGAGCAAGAAGGACTCGCCGGACGCCCAGGACGAGGACGACGCGAACCGCGCCCTGCCGCCGCTCGCCGAGGGGGACCGCCTGAAGCTCACGAAGCTCGATCCGAAGCAGCACTTCACCCAGCCGCCGCCCCGCTTCACCGAGGCGTCGCTGGTGAAGGAGCTGGAGGAGAACGGCATCGGTCGCCCGTCGACCTACGCCACGATCCTGTCCACCATCCAGACGCGCGACTACGTCGAGAAGCAGGACGGCAAGTTTGTCCCGACCGAGCTCGGGCTGACGGTCACCGATCTCCTCGTGCAGCACTTCGAGGACATCCTGGACGTCAAGTACACCGCCCGCATGGAGGAGGAGCTCGACGAGATCGAAGAGGGCCGGCTCGACTACGTCGACGCCTTGAAGGGATTCCACAAGCAGTTCGTCAAGGACCTCAAGGCGGCGACGGCGAACATGGAAAACATCAAGAAGATGGAGGAGCCGACCGATCGCACCTGCGAAAAGTGCGGCAAGC
Organism: Candidatus Dormiibacterota bacterium; assembly: GCA_035635555.1. NCBI lineage: Bacteria > Bacillati > Candidatus Dormiibacterota > Candidatus Dormiibacterota bacterium. The sequence goes on along the minus strand of DASQAT010000013.1, from coordinate 91,645 downwards.
CGATGGTCATCAAGTGGGGGCGCTACGGGCGCTTCATGGCCTGCTCCGGCTATCCGGACTGCAAGAACACGCAGGAGATCGCCACGGTGGTCAACGGCGGCGGCAAACCGGGCGTCGCGGGGTCGGCCGCCGAAGCGCCCGCGATCCCCGAGGACCATGGCACCTGCGAGAAGTGCGGCTCGCCGATGGTCCTGCGCAAGGGGCGCTTCGGGCCGTTCATCGCCTGCTCGGCCTACCCGAAATGCCGCAACACGAAGAAGATCGCCATGGACAAGGAAGGGAAGATCACCATCACCAAGAAGCCCGACCGGATCCTCGACGAGACCTGCCCGCAGTGCGGGAAGCCCCTGGCGGTGAAGGACGGCCGCTTCGGTGAGTTCACCGCCTGCTCCAACTATCCCGAGTGCAAGTACATCAAGCTGAAGGAGGTCGGTCTCGACTGCCCGCGCGAGGGCTGCGGCGGTCGCATCGTCGAGCGCCGCTCCCGCCGCGGCCGCGTGTTCTTCGGCTGCAACAACTACCCCAAGTGCGATTTCGTGACCTGGTACCGCCCCGTCGCCGAGCGCTGTCCATCCTGCGGCAACCCGTACGTCCTCGAGAAGATCACCAAGAAGGACGGCACGACCCTGTTCTGCGATCACGAAGGGTGCGGCTACAAGAAGGCCGTCAACTCCTGACCTGACCCGCGCGGCCACCGCCGCCTTTCGGAACCTCAGTCCCCGAGTTCACCGAGGAAGGCGCAGTCCGGCTCCCCTCCGTCTCCCGCCACGCAGTCGAAGACCTGGAAACGCCCGGCTTCCGGGTTGAAGCGGATGAGAAGCGGCGGATCGAGACTGGCGGCGACCACGCCGCCTTCGTTTTCCGTGATCGGTGTCAGGCTCAGGGCGATGTGGCCGTCGGAGGCGTCCGGGCGGCCGTTCCAGCCCAGGATCTCCCCCTCGACACCCAGATCGCGCAGGCGGACGAGCTTCCCGCCGGTCCCCAGCACCTGGTCCTTCAGGACGACCAGCGTCTGGACGTCCTTGTCCTGGAGGAGGACGATGCGCACGCGGGACGCCACGAAGCCGACCGGGTCGGGACAGAAGCCGCCGGCGTCGCATGCATCCTTCACTTTCTTCAGCGTCCCGTCGGGCAGCGGCTCGGACACGATCACCTCGCGCCCTTCCTCCGCCCCCAGCCGGACCGCGGCGATGATCGAGAAGCGGTCGAGCCGCAGGGCGCGCTTGATTTTTTCCAGGTCGGACGGGCGGACGACGCCCGGGACCGCGTCGCCGTACTTGACGCCCGCCGTCGCGCGGCCGGACACGCTGACCTGAGCGCTCACGATCAGGAGAAGGACGACGAGGATGAGAACTTTGAGGCCGGCCTGCATCCGGGTGCCTCCACTGTGCCGAGGGAATATATAGGAGCGGCCGGTCCCGTATTCAAGACGCGCGCGGGTTCCCGGCGGCGGATCACCACGGAATCGGCTTGCGGTCCCTGAAGAAGCCGCCGGTCGGCACGTCGGGCGCCGTCGCGAGCCAGACGATCGTGTCCGCTCCCTGCTGCGGCGAGCGCGTGGCCCCCGCGCCCCCCATGTCGGTCTTGACCCAGCCGGGGCAGATCGAGTTGACCCTGATCCCGGTCTGTTTCAGCTCGTCTGCGAAGATGCGCGTCAGGGCGTTCAGACCGGTCTTGGAGATCCGGTAGCCGGGCCAGCCTCCGTTCATGTCGCTGAGCTGTCCCATTCCGGACGACACATTGACGATGCGGGCGCCGTCCTTCGGCATCAGCGGCAGGAGCGCCTGCGTGACGCGCAGCGCCCCGTAGACGTTCACCTCCATAGTGAGGCGCAGCGTCTCGACTTTCGCCTGCATGACGCCGGTCCCCGCCTCCGTGTCCCTGATCTTGCCGTCGATCATGATCCCGGCGTTGTTCACCAGGACATCGACTCGACCGTAGGTCTTCTTGATCTGACGGGCGAACTCCTGAACGCTGAGGTCGTCGCTCACATCGAGGGGCAGGAAGTCGACGTCCAGCCCCTCGCTCCGCAGGCGCTCCGCCGCCGCACCCCCCTTTTCCTTGTCCCGTGACGTCAGGACGACCTTCATCCCGTGCTTCGCCAGCTGGCGGCAGGTCTCGAACCCGATGCCGCGGTTGGCCCCTGTGACGACGGCGACCTTCTTCGTGCCGGCCATGGCGTCTCCTCTGCTCGAAAGAGCGATGCGGCATTGTATCAGCCGGAACGGCGCTTCCACGGCGACGTTGCTTGACGCCCCGCAGCGGCATACGCTAAGGTCTGGCGCATCATCGAAAGGAGTCGTGATCGCAACTCGTGTCCTCATCATCGGCGGCGGCCTGGCCGGGTCGGAGGCCGCCTGGCAGGCTGCCCGCCGCGGGCTCCAGGTCGATCTGCACGAGATGCGTCCGGTCCGGACGACCCCCGTTCACGCCACGGGAGACCTCGCCGAGCTCGTCTGCTCGAACTCCCTGAAATCGAACCTCCTCGACACGGCGTCAGGGCTCCTCAAGGAGGAGATGCGTCGCTGCGACTCGCTCATCATCCGGGTGGCCGACGCCTGCCGGGTGCCCGCAGGCGGTGCGCTGGCCGTGGACCGCGAGCGCTTCGCCCGCGGCGTCACCGAGGCGATCGAGGCGCTCCCGAACGTCCGGATCGTGCGCGAGGAGGTCCGGATCATCCCCGAGGAGGGGCTGTGCATCGTCGCCACCGGTCCCCTGGCCAGCGAGGCGATTGCCGCCGCGATCGCACGGTTCACCGGCAGGGAATACCTCTACTTCTTCGACGCCATCTCGCCGATCGTCGAGGCCGACACGATCGACCTGTCGAAGGTGTTCCGGGCGTCGCGTTACGGGAAGGGGGGCGAGGACTACCTCAACTGCCCGCTCAGCGAGGATGAGTACGACCGCTTCCACGCCGCCCTGCTGGGGGCGGCCGAGGCGCCGACGCACGAGTTCGAGAAGGAGATCGTCTACTTCGAGGGGTGCCTGCCGATCGAGGAGATGGCGCGCCGGGGCAAGGAGACCCTGGCGTTCGGGCCGATGAAGCCGGTCGGCCTCGTCGACCCGCGCACCGGCCGCCAGCCGCACGCGGTGGTGCAGCTGCGCCAGGACAACCTGGCGGCCGATTTCTACTCGATGGTCGGCTTCCAGAACCACCTCAGGTTCCCCGAGCAGATCCGCGTGTTCCGGATGATCCCCGGTCTCGAGCACGCCGAGTTTCCCCGTCTGGGCCAGGTGCACCGCAACTCCTACATCAACGCGCCGGCGATCCTCCTGCCGACCTTCCAGGCGCGCCGCCGCCGCGACCTGTTCTTCGCGGGACAGATTTCGGGCGTCGAGGGGTATCTCGAGTCGGCGGCGTCGGGCCTCATCGCCGGCGTCAACGCGGCCCGGCTGGCGGAGCACCAGCCGCCCCTGATTTTCCCCGCGACCACCGCTCTCGGGGCCCTGTCGCGCTACATCTCCTCGGCCGACGCGGCGCATTACCAGCCGACCAACATCGCCTTCGGCCTCCTGCCGCCTCTCGACCGCGACATCCGCGACAAGAAGCTGAAGAAGGCCGCGCTCGTCCGCCGCGCCCTCGACGAGCTCGAGGCGTTCATCGGCCAGACCGTGCCGGCGGACGCTCCCGCCAGGTAGCCCCTCCCCATCATCTTCAAGAGGCGCCCGTACCAGGCGGCATCCCCTGCGCCAATCCTCACCGCCCGCGATGACGTTCCTGTAAGCCGCGCCCCGTGCGGCTTTTCGCCTTGCCCCGCCCGATCTCAAGACGCTAGATTCGAAGGGATCGTCCCGGAGGGCCTGAATGACTCGCGTGTGGTACATCCTCGCCGGCTCGCTGTTTCTGTCCGTGTCGGCGGCACCGGCCCTCGTCCCGGCGGCCCAGCCCCCGGGCGAGAGCCAGGTCGCGGCGCTGCTCCTCCCCAGCCCGAACGTCGATGCGCTCCGGGCGCTCGGCCCCGGCGTCCTGCCGGTTCTCGCGTCGCTCTACGAGCGCTCCGATGAGACGCGGCGCACGAGCATCGCCTGGACCCTCTACTCCCTCGGATGGAGGTCGGAGGAGGCCAAGCGCGTCCTCATGCGCGACGTGCACACCGATGACACCAACCTCCGGCTCCAGGTCCAGTGGGCCCTCGGGCGGGTCAGCAACGACCCGGACGTGGTCGAGACGCTCGTCGACAACATGCGCAACGACGGCAACCCGCTGTTCCGCGACAAGGCGGCGTGTGCCCTGGCGAACGATCAGATCCACCTGACCGAGGACCAGAAGCTCCGCCTGTATCAGAGGCTGATCGATGCCCTGAGTGACGAGAGGCTTCAGGTTAGAGAGATCGCCCTGAAGGCGCTGCAGATCCAGACGGGGCAGACGAAGAATTTCGATCCCGCGGGACCGCTGCAGGCTCGCGAGGCGGCGCTTCAGGAGTGGACGCGATGGCTCGACACCTACCGCTCGCACCTCTAGCGACAGGCGCTCTCGCCGCCGTCCTGACGTTGGCCGCCTCTCCTTCGACCGGCGCGGCCGAAGCCCCGATCCCGCCGGCGGCGTCCAGCACCCTGGTCACCTACTCCTTCGACGACGACACCCTGGCCGCCGGCCCCGACACGTTCGCGGTGTTCGAGAAGGCCAAGGGCCGGGTCCATCTGTCGAGCGCCTTCCGGTACAGCGGCTACCGTTCGGTGGAGATCCGGGACGTGGCGGGCGACGGCAACTTTCCCGAGCTGCAGGGATACTTTCCGCTGCGCGACTCGGGGACCCTGTACGCCCACTTCGCCCTCCTGGTGGCCGACCCGGGGGAGCAGCTCAACGTCGCCCTCGCCGGTCCCGAATGGTTCTCGATGAAGAAGGGGGGGATCGCGTTCTGGCTGCAGACGCGCGGCGGCTGGCTCTGCCAGTACTCGGACAGCATCCCGATGCGGCTCATCCAGGTCCGCCCCTTCGCGTGGTATCTGGTCGATCTGGCGTATGACGTGACGGCCGGCACCTACGACCTGGCGATCAGCGAAGAAGGGCGGAGCGACCCGATCGTCGCTCTGAAGACCCAGCCGAACGCATTCAACGAGCCCGGCTCCCCCGTCGACAAGTTCTCGTTCATCGGCGACAACGGTCACGACACCAGCAACGTCGACTATTTCGTCGACGATATCGTGCTGACCGTCGACCGGCCGATCCCGATGGCACCGTTCGTCGCCCCGGGCCGTCGCAAGCTGTTCTTCGACACCTGGAGCGACGGCCTGACGAGTCTGAGCTCGAAGCCGTCCTGCCTCCCGGCGATCGACCTGGCCGATTTCGGCCTCGGCGCCGACGCGATCGAGGCTCTGAAGGGCGACGGCCTCCTGCCGGTCCTGGAGGACTTGATCGACGGGAGGCCGGCGCGGATCTCCGACAGGGGGTCGCCTGCCTCGGTGCGCGCCCTGCAGTCGGTCCTGTTGTGGAAGGGGGGATGCGGGGCGCTCCTGAGCGGCGATGCCGACACGGCGCTCGAGCGCTTCTCGAAGGCGAAGGAGCTCCTCCCCGGCGGAACCCTGTTCGAGACGTCGGCCGTCCTGTCCCTGGCGGCCCTGGGCCGCTGGAACGAGGCCGATGTCCGCCTCGCCGGTTTGCACGCCGCCTGGAAGGACGACCCGCGCCTGCCGCTTCTCCTGGCGACGATCGGCCTGGCGCGCTCGGACCTCGATTCGGCCGAGCAGCCGCTGCGCGCCTCCGCCGCGCGCGTCGCCGACGATCCACGCCTCGAGTGTGCCCTGGTCGCCCTGTCGAAGAACCTGGATCTGCCGCTCGTCGACAGGGTGAGAGCGCGCTACCCGGCCGACTGGCGTTCCTGCCTCGACGCGGCGCTCCTGCCCGAGGAGTACTACCACGTCCTCCTCGCGCGGAGATCGTATTCCGATGCCGGGCGCTACGCCGCCCGCATGGCGTCACGCCTCGCCAGCATGAACCTCCCCACCGCCCCCTGGGTCGAGAAGATCGGCGACGCCGCCTTTCTCGAGAAGGACTACGCGCGGGCCCTGGCGCGTTACCAGGAGAGCGCCGGCCGCGGCCGGCCCGGCGCCGCCCTGATGCTGAAGCTTTCTGACGTTCACCACCTTCTCGGGGACGTCGAGAAGGAGCGTTCGTACCGGGAGGCGATCTACGGCAGCCTGCACGAAGAACGTGACCATCCTCCGGACCGCAATCTGAAGGAGGGGACCGATGCGGACCATCCTTGATCGCCTGGCCGGGCTCGCGGCCGTAGCCTGCCTGGCTGCCCTGGCCTCGGCTCCCGTATCCGCGATGACCGTCGAGGAGGCGTACCAGGAGATGCAGCATCGCCACGCCAGCCTCGACCCGACGTCCCGGGGCTTCACCCGGGAAGAGGCGGCCTACCTCTCACGCCTGTTCGAGCTGGTCGATCTCGCGATCGTCGAGAAGATGCAGGCCTGGACCTGGTTCCAGTCTGAGGGTCGTAAAGGGAAGGCCGTGCAGGAATACAGGGGACGCGTCGACTCGCTGGTCGCGATCCTCGATGGCCTGCCGGCCCCCGATCGGCTGCGCGAGGTGCAGCGGCTCCTGGTCAATGCCATCCGCGACCAGCGCGCCTTCTTCGAGACCTGGAACGAGGCGCTCACGGTCGGAGCCGCCGGCAAGGACAACCGCGAGGTCTACCGTTCGCGCGGTCTGTACCTCAAGTCCTCGAGCCAGAAGCTGCACCAGGTCTACGGTCAGCTCATGAGCCTGTTCCCCGACGCCGGCCAGCAGAACTTCGACGCCTTCTACGATCACCTCTGCGTGCTCGACCTTCTGTAGAAAGTCCCGATCGAGACGTCCGCCTGCCCGCGCGGGTCATTCCCTCAAATCCGCAACCGAGTCGAGAACCAGGTCGGGGCGGATCGGCGCGCTTTCCGCGTCCGCGCGCTCCGTCTTGCCGCTGAGGACCAGCACCGTGCGGCAGCCGGCCGCGGCACCGCCGCGACAATCGGCCTCGAGGTCGTCCCCGACCACCATCACCTCGCCCGCCGGCAGACCCAGATCGGCGAGGGCGAGATCGAAGAAGGGGCGGGCCGGCTTTCCCACGAGCTCGGCGGGCCGGCCGGTCGCGTACTCCAGCGCCACCACGAACGGCCCGGCGTCGAGGACGACGCCGTCGACCCCGTTGTCCCAGACCCGGTTCTTGTGCAGGGCGAGAAGCCGCGCCCCGCCCTGAATCCAGCGACAGGCCCGGTTCAGACGCTCCCAGGTGAAGTCACGGCCGATGTCCCCGACGACGACCCAGTCGGGGCGCTCCTCATCCTCGACCACGCCCTCGAAGTCTTCGCGCGCCGCCGCCGGGAGCAGGAACGCGACGCGCGTCCTCCCGGACCCGAGGATGAGACGGCGCGCCAGGACGCATGGGGCGAGGATCTCCCGGTCCTCGACCGCGAAGCCGCCGCTACGCAGGACGGCTGCGATCGCCGATCTCGGCCGTCGGGAGGTATTGGTCGTCAGGCGGAAGGAGATCCCCCGGGCGCGCAGCCGCTCGAGCGTCCCGGGCGCTCCCGGGATCGGCCGATCGTTGTCGAGCAGGGTCCCATCCACGTCGAACAGGACGCCGCGCACGCCGGGGATCCAAGCCGTCGGGGCGACCGCGGGACTCATTCCTCGGAGTCCGCGCCCGGCTGCGGAAGCGACGCCTGCTCCGCCGGGTAGGTCGGCCTGCCGTCCTCGATCTTCACGAACGGCGTCAGCCGGTGTGCGGCGGTCTTCCTGCGATCCATCAGGTGGACCGTCTCGACGCCGCGGCACACCAGCGCATCGGAGATGAGCGACCGGTGGCAGCGGTAATACAGCGCCTCGGCGCACAGGATCGCCGTGCGCCGATCCCGGGCGAGGGCCAGGAGCTCGGCGATCCCCTTCTCGAATTCGGTCGTCTCCATGTAGTCGGCGTAGCCACGGAACGAGTCGTTGCGCCAGGCGAGATTGCGCGAGTCCTTGCGCGGCTTGCGCAGTCCCCCCAAACGGGGCAGACGGGTGTAGACGATGCCGGCCATCGACAGAGATTTCTGCAGCGTCTCGGCGTTGAACTGCGGGTTGTGGCGCGAGCGCGGGATCGTCCGGACGTCGGCCAGGCACTCGACTCCGTGGGCCTTCAGGATGGCCACGAAGGCGTCGAGCGACCGGTTGGAATGTCCGACCGTGAGGATCGTGAGCGGCATCGCGTTTCAGGATAACCCGGCCGGGAGTGGATGCGACCCGGAAATGAAAAAGGGGGACAAGGTGAAACCCTTATCCCCCTTCATCTTGATTCTGGCGCCGCGTCCATTCGAAGCGACGCGCTCAGGCCGCGGAAACTAGTTGTGCGGCTGGTCGCCCTGGGCCGGTGGCTGCTGGGCCGGCGCGGTGCCATCGGCCGGGGCCGCTGCGCCCTCGGCGGGGGCCGCGGCCGGAGCCGCGCCCTGGTCGGCGGGAGCGGCCTGCTGGGCCGGGGCCTGCGTCGTCTGTTCCGGAGCCGCGGTCTGATCCGGCTGGCCGCCGCACGCCACGGCGGACAGGACGATGAGAACGGCCGCGCAGCCGGCCACGAGCTTCCTCGAATGTGTCATGGTGTGGTTCACCTTTCTCCCACGCGTCATGGGGTTGGATAAACGCCCGACATGCTAAGTGATTCGCCCGCGGGAGTCAAACGAATTTCCGGCCGCGATCGTCCCAAGCGGGCTCAGGACACGGATTCGACGATATCACGGTCGAGCAGCGGAAACGACTTCATGTACTCGCGACGCTCGCCGCGCAGCCGCTCGACGATGCGCCGGTACTCGTCGGCGCGCCCCTGCTGCGCGTACATCTCGCGCGGGCGGAGCAGGCGCTCGTCGTCCCCTTCGATCCCCGGGACCTTCGACGCCACCTCGTAGCCGAAGTCAGGGTCGCGGTCCCACCGGATCGTCCCCTCGGCGATCCCCTGGACGATGGCGCTGCTGTGTCGAATTTTCACTTTGAGACTGCGCGCGTCCCCCTCGCCGCCGCCGACTCTCCCGGTGTTCAGAAGGTAGACCTCCATCGGGTTGGCCTTCATGATTTGCAGCAAACGGTTCCCCTGCAGGCCGTGGTCGAGCGGGAAGAACGGGTTGGTCCCCGGGATGCGCAGGAACCGCCCGGCCTCCTCGACTCCGCCGGCGCTCGTCCCCTTGGTCTCCCCCAGCATGAAGTAGGCGGCCGCCTGCGCTCCCGTCAGCCGCGCCACGGCCGGGATGACGTCCTCGTTGCGGTTCAGGATCAGGAGGATGTCCGCCTTCTTGATGGAGCGCGCGTCGCCGGCCCCGTCGATATCCGCCATCTTGAACACGGCTCGGCCGTTCTGGGTGTAGGACGTGTCGAAGAAGTCGAGCGTGCCCTCCTTCTGCGAGACGTTCTCGAGGTACGAGGTCGGCTTCAGCACCGCCCGGTAGATGGCCGGCTCGGTCTCCTCGGCCAGGCCGAAGGTCTTCGCGAAGCAGCCGTTCTCGGTGGCGTGGATGCTGCCGTCCGGCATGACCGCAAGGAAGTCGTCCTGCACCGGTTTCGAGTCGTTCTGCTTGGAGAAGGTGGTCGTCGTCTTGCCTGTCCCCGACAGGCCGATGATGAGGACGGCGCGGTTCCGCCCCCCGACCGGGATGATCTTGCACCCGGCGTGCATCGCCAGGCCGCCCCGGTCGTAGACCAGCTTGTTCCACATCCTGAGGCCGCCCTTCTTCGACTCGCCGAAGTAATCCGAGTTGAAGACGCGCGTGACGCGGCGCTCGAGGTCGACGGCGATCAACCGGTCGTTCGGATACCCCTTCGCCTCGAGGTTCGGCGTGTAGATCACAGTGACCTGGGGCTCGAAGCCGCTCTCGTCGCCGCTCTCGAGCGGGTAGTACAGGATCTGCTGCATGGCGGCAATGTTGGCGTTGCTGCTCTCGATGATCAGGCGGGCGGGTGTGCGCAGGCGCGGGTCGTTCCCGATGTAGCCGTCGACGACGACCATGTCCCGCCCGCGGATGTAGTCGTCCTGCGCGCGGGCCATCCGGGTCGCCTCGTCGACAGCGATCGTCGGCTGCCCCCTGTAGGCGGCGGCATCGTCCGTGACGATGAACGTGGAGGCCTTGCTGCGCGCGACCACGCGTGTCTGGACATTGACATTCCCGTGGCCGGTCTTCAGGCAGTTCGGCATCCGCTCCGTCAGGACGCGCAACTCCTCGGGAGCGGGTCGCGCCACGACCGACCGTGCCTTCACAGGAAGATTGATGGTGGAAGAGATAAGAGAACCCCCGCTCTTGATACCGACGGCGGAATCCGCCCCTCTCGACGGTCCGTTCACGCAACCCCCTCATTATACGGGTGTCTGAGCGCCGCCCCCATGTGGGTGGAGCCCTCTATTTACGCCCCCCGGCGCCGCCTGTCAAGAAAGGTGTCTGGCTGAATATCCACGGCGTCGGGGGACGGCGGCGCAGCATGCAGCATCCGGGGGAAGGGGAAGCGTTGTCCATCTCGGCGATCAAGTAGAATCCTTCCGGAATGGACCTCGTGGAGGAGTTCCTCCGTCACCTCGCGCAGAACCTGAATGCCTCACCCCAGACGGTGCGCTGCTACCGCGCCGACCTGAGTGAGTTCCGAGAGTTTCTTTCGACCGGCCTGGTGTCCGGGAGGGACAACGCCATTCTGTCTCTCGACCACCATGTCGTCCGCGAGTACCTCTCCCATCTGTACGAGCGCGGCGTCAGCCGCGCCACGGTCGCGCGCAAGCTCGCTTCGCTGCGCTCGCTGTTCCGGCACCTGGCCAGGCGGGGGCTCGTGACCGCGAACCCGGCGGCGATGGTCGCGACACCGAAGCTCGAGAAGCGGCTTCCCCACGCCCTGAGCGAGGCTGAGGTAGAATCCCTTCTGGACAACGTGTTCGGGACCGGCCCGCGCGACCTGCGCGACCGGGCCATCCTCGAGCTCCTGTACGCCAGCGGCGTGCGGGTGGCCGAGTTGGTCGGCGCCGATCTGGGGGACCTGGAGTTGTCCGGCGCGACGAAGGACGGGATGCTGCGCGTGCTCGGAAAGGGGAGGAAGGAGCGCCTGGTGCCGATCGGATCGAAATCGGTCCTGGCCGTGGGGTCGTATCTGAGAGCCCGGCCGAAGCTCGTGCCGGAGGATCGCGTGGGGCGCGCGGAGGCGCGCGACGCGCTGTTCCTGAACGCGCGCGGCGGGCGGCTGACCGATCGCAGCGTGCGCCGGATCCTCAACGAGCGGCTGCGCCGCGCCGCCCTCCTGAAGCGGGTTTCGCCGCACACCCTGCGGCATTCGTTCGCGACCCACATGCTCAACGCGGGGGCCGACCTCCGCTCGATCCAGGAGCTCCTGGGGCACGCGTCCCTGTCGACGACTCAGAAATACACGGCGGTCTCGACGCGCCGGCTTCTCGAAGTGTACCGGCGCTCCCACCCGCACTCGGGCGGCGTCCCGTCCGCGCCGGTGACCGGCGCGAAGAGCGGCAAGGCGCCGCGGAGGATCGATGGCCCGCAGGGCTCGTAGCCGGGCGGCCGCGCGACGCGGCCCGCGCGCGCGTCGCAACCGCCTGCCGGCCGGCTGGCCCCGCGCCAAGCCCGCCGATGGGAAGGGGAAGAAAACGCAGGGCGGGCGCGTGGTTCCGCTGACGGCGGCGCGCCGCCGGGCGGTCGAGCGCAACCGCCCGCGGCGCCTGCAGGACCCGGGCGCCCCCCCCGCCACCATCGACTTCCATCTCAACGCCTGCATCAACTGCGCGCGCGCGGGCGCGCGGGTGATCCTGGACTACTGGGGAAGGCGCGGCACCTATCCGATCCACGAGAAGGGGCGCAACGACTTCGTCACGATCGTCGATCGCCGCGCCGAGGAGGCGATCGTGTCGCTGATCCGCGACCGCTTCCCCGATCACTCCATTGTGGCGGAGGAGTCACCGCCGTCCGAGGGGACGAGCGGCTACCGCTGGTACATCGACCCCCTCGACGGAACGACCAACTTCATCCACGGCTACCCCTTGTTCTGCGTTTCGGTCGGCCTCGCCGATCCGCAGGGGATGCGCGCCGCGGCCGTCTACGACCCGGTGCGGGACGAGATGTTCACCGCTGCGCGGGGCGGGGGAGCCTTCCTGAACGGCCGGCCGATCACGGTCGCCCCCGCCGAGAAGCTGTCGCAGGCGCTCCTGGTCACCGGCTTCCCGTTCCGATCGCTCGATCGCCTCGACGACTACCTGGCCTCGTTCCGCTCGTTCATCCTCGGCTCGTCCGGCATCAGGAGGGACGGCTCGGCCGCGCTCAATCTCGCCTACGTCGCCTGCGGCCGCTACGACGGCTTCTGGGAGATGTCGCTGTCGCCGTGGGACGTCGCGGCCGGCAGCCTCCTGGTGCGCGAGGCGGGGGGAGCGGTCAGCGACTTCCAGGGGCGCGACGACTTTCTGAAGAACGGCGACATCGTCGCCGCCAACCTGAACGTCCACCCCGCGATGCTGCGCGTCCTGCGGGAGTCGATGAAACGCCCCTGAGTCACGCCGCTCGGGCAATCGCCGCCAGCCTCGCCGCCAGCAGGATCGCCTCCACCAGGCTCCCGTGATCGGCCGTCCCTTGCCCCGCGATGTCGTAGGCCGTGCCGTGGTCGACCGAGGTCCGCACGAACGGCAGGCCGAGCGTCAGGTTGACGGCGCTGCCGAACGAGCGCGCCTTGATCGCGATCGTGGCCTGGTCGTGGTGCAGGGCCAGGACGACGTCGAACTCGCCGCGCGCGGCGCGCACGAACAGCGTGTCGGCCGGAAACGGCCCCGCCACGTCCAGGCCGGCGCTTCGGGACACCGCGACCGCGGGGGCCAGGAGGTCCCTCTCCTCGGCGCCGAACAGACCGGCCTCGCCGGCGTGGGGGTTGAGGGCGCAGAGACCGATGCGCGGTGCCTTGCCGAAAAGCCTGCGGTGCTCCGAATCGACGAGCCGCAGCCTCGAAACGACCGCCTCGGCCGACAGCGAGGCGATGGCGTCCCTCAGGGAGAGGTGGACCGTCAGGAGGGCCACCTTGAGATCGCGCGTCACGAACATCATCGCGACGTCGTCCGGCTCGAAACCGCAGAGCGTGGCCAGGAGCTCGGTGTGGCCGGGGTAGCGCAACCCCGCGAGGTGCATCGCCTGCTTGCTGATCGGCGCCGTCGTCATCGCCGCCGCGGCGCCCGAGCGCAGGAGCGCCACGGCCTGCTTGACGTACATGACCGCGCTGCGCCCTCCCGCGGCCGACGGTCCGGGTGCCGGGGGAATCTCCGGCCGGTCGGCCATGTCGTGGAAGGCCGGCCCGGACGGCCAGGAACCGACCAGGATGTCGTCCCCCTGCTTCGACCCCCAGCCGAGCGGCGAGCGGGAGACCTCGGGCCAGGTGGACGGATCGGAGCCGACGCCCCCTGGCAGCCCGTGAGCCACGCGCAGCAGGTGCTCGCGGTCGCCGATGACGAGCGGCCGGCAGGCGGCCAGTACGGCCGCGTCGGTGGCTGCCTTGATCGCGACTTCGGGTCCCACCCCGAACGGGTCGCCGCTGGTCACGGCGATGACAGGCTTCATCTGGGAGGCCTGGCGGGAATCCTGCGTCGAGAGACGCTCAGATCCCGTCGGAACGCGACGCCCGGCTCTCGTCCCGCTCCTCGGCCTTGTACATGTACTTGATGCAGTCCTTCATCACCATCAGGTTGGGAGCGCCCACCCGGTTGACCTTGATGCAGCTGCGGTCGTACCACTCGATGACGCCGTGCAACTCCTCGCCGTCCTTGAGGACGACGATCATCGGAGTGCGGGCGTTCATCTGCTTGAGATAGTAGAAGGCCTCCGCGTTGGTCGACTCGGGGGGGACCTGCTTGCGCCTTGGCTGTCGCGGCTGCAGCCTGTCCTTGAGCTCCGACAAGTTGGGCCTGATCAGCTTGCGATTCGCCTGGTCGGCTCCCTGCCTGAAATCATCCTGCGGCTGGTCCTGGTTGCCGAAGTCGGATCGACGCATGGTCCTTCATCCCTCACGTTCTGCGCGGTCACGCCCGCGCCACGCTCCGGGCTTGGAGTTACGGCTGGTTCCCGAGGATCCTGACCGGGGCCCCGAGCGCCCGGTACAGAACTCGCACCAGAATCGAAAAGATCGTTCCGGCTGGTTGAGACCTGGGGACGTTTACCTGAACGTCATGCTAGCACAGGATCGCCGGGAGGCCAACTCCAAAGAATCCCCGCAAGCCTCCAGCGACTCATCGGCGCGGCGGCACGGAACTCGGCCTATGGCGCCGGTGACGGGGCCGGCACCGGCGGAGCCTCCGGGAGTGGGGGGGCGGGCGCCTGCGTCCCGGGCGCGGGTCCGACCGGGGAGGGGACCGGACCCTCCGGCTCCGCCCCTGGGGCGCCCACCGGCAGCTTCTCCTCGCCCGCCTTCGCACTCTTCAACGGCGACCAGGTGAGAAACTGCTCGTATTTCGGCAGAACCTCGATCTGGCTCTCCTTCCACAGCTTCCTGATGTAGCGCTCGTAGCGCGGGCGGAACTTCTCCTCGCGCACCGCCTTCGCGATGGTGTCCTTGACCTCGTCGTGGGTCTTGACCACGCGGTCCGTCTTTCCCACCAGCCGGATGATGTGGAGCGAGTGGCCGGTGTCGATCGCGTCGCCGATGTCGCCCACCTGGAGCTTGAAGGCCGTTTCCGCGATCGTCGGGTGGAGGTCGGCGGCGGACAGGGGACCGAGAAAGCCGCCGCTCTCCTTGCTCGGGGCCTCGGAGTACTTCTGCACCAGCTCGCCGAACTCCGTCCCGCCGCGCGCCTCGCGGACGATGCCCTCGGCGCGTGACACCACTTCGGGCCGGTTGGCATCCTCGTAGAACAGGACGATCTCGTTGAAGGTGACCGTCGGCGACGTCTCCCAGTCCTTCCGGTGCCGATCGTAGTACTGGCCGATCTCGGCATCGCTGACGCTGATCTTCCGGCGCACCTCGTAATTGATGATCTCCTGCGGCACCGCCAGGCGGAGGAGCTGCTCCTCCAGATCCTTGCGGGTCATTCCCTGCTCCTTGAGGAGACGCTCCAGATCCTCGTCGCTCGCGATGTTCTGCTGCTTGCGGAAATCATCCACCAGGTTCTTGCGCACCTTGTCGAGGTCGAGGAGGGTCTGGGACCTCTCGACCAGCAGGAGCTCGGTGATCATGTTGGCCAGCATCGTCTCGCGCGCGTCCTGGAGGTGCTTGTCGAGATCGGCGCCGGAATACTGCTGGTAGATCTGCTTCAGGATGTAGGAGCTGCGCTCCTCGAACTCGCTCTTGCTGATGATGCGGTTGTTCACCTTGGCGACGATCTCCTCCACGATTGCGGCCCGCGCCTCTGTCATGACGCCGAGGATGGGAACGAGGGCCAGGAGGAGCAGGCGGGCGGCGGGGGGTCTAATTCCTGTACTCGCCCGTGTAGTCGAAGGGAAGAACGGCGCGATTGACATGGATCTCCGTGTCCTTCTTGAGGTCGGCGATGTAGCGCTCGAGAGCCTGCTCCCCCTTCTTGCGGAACAGCTCCAGCTGGGCGCGGCGGCGGACGTCCGTGAGATCGGCATCCTTGGCCTCCATCGTGCGCACCTGCTGCAGAATGAGGTACATCCCGGCATATTCCACGACGGGGCTGACCTGCCCCGGCTCCAGCTTGAAGGCGGCCTCCTTGATCTCGGCCGGCAGATCATCCTCGCCGAAGGCCCTGGCCTGCCCCTTGTCCGGCGCCGCCGAGTTGTCCCGGGCCAGACTCTCGAACTTCGAAGGGTCCTTCGCCAGCTGGGCGGACAGCTTATCGGCCAGGCTCTTATCATCGATCAGGATCTGACGCAGGACAACCGAACGGGGAACGCGGGCGGTCTCGGGCTGCTTCTTGAGATAGTCGTCGACCTCCCCCGGCGTTACTTCGACCTTGCTGAGGACCGCCTTGTCCTTCACCTTCTGGAGGACGAGGCTCTGGCGGACCTTGTCCCGGAAGGCCTCCTTCCCTTCCGAACCGGCGACCTCGGCCTCTCCTTCGCTGACGCCGATCTGGCTCAGGTAGTCGTCGATCTCCGATTCGGACACCGTGACGCCGAGCCCCTTCGCGGCCCGCAGCAGGAGCTGCTCTTCGAGCATCTGGTCGAGGAGGCGGCTCTTGATGGCGTTGCTCTGCTCGGCGTCGTCGTCCTCGGAGTCGCCGGCGTTGTCGGCGAGGTAGCGATCGAACGCCTTGAGCGGCATGGGATCGCCCCCCACGGTGGCGATGACCTGGGCGTCGAGCATCGCCTGGGCGCGCGTCGTTGCCGGTGTCGAGGCGGCTCCCGCCTCGGGCGCCGACCCGGTCTTTCCGGTGCAGGCGGAAAGCGGCAGGAGGAGAACCGCCGCGGCGCACGCACATCGCCGCAGGCCGCGCACCTGGGCTCGATCGTTCTCCTGGGGCGTCCGGTTCCTCACCTGTCCTCGGCGGGTGGCCCGACAGCGGTAGGCTGCGAAGCAGGCCGCATGCTATCACCCGTCCGGATCGACTTCAAGAGGTCGAGAACCGCGGCGATGCGCCACTGGTCGACGGCGGGCCGAATCGTCCCGGGAGGGGCCAGGGCGCCGTCCAGATCGAGGCGCAGGACCCCGGCGGGGGTGAGACTGACGCCGGGACGGCTCGAGGCGAGACTCACCAGGACGTCCGGGTGGGTCGTGGCCTCCTCCGAAAACCGGATCTGGACGCGCCCGGATGCGTAGTCGATGGCGCGGATCTGCAGGTGGTCGGCCAGGAGACGCACGGCCCCCAGGGCCAGGAGGTTCTCGGCGGGTCTCGGGATCTCTCCGTAAATGTCGCGGATCTCGTCGCGGATGCGCGCCAGCTCCTCCTCGCCGGCCACCGAGGAGATCTTCTTGTAGAGGACGAGCCTCTCGCTGAAGTCGGGGATGTAGTCCTCCGGGATCTTGATGTCCACCGCCAGGTTGATTTGCGCCTTGACCTCGGGGCGGACCGTCTCCCCCTTCATCTCCTGCACGGTCCTCTCGAGGAGGCGGCAGTACATCTCGAACCCGACGGCGGCGATGTGACCGCTCTGCTCGGCCCCCAGGAGGTTCCCCGCGCCGCGGATCTCGAGGTCCATGGCGGCTATGCGGAATCCGGAACCGAGCTCGGAGAACTCCTGCAACGCCTTCAGCCGGCGGCGGGCGACCGCGGCCAGCGCCTTGCGCGCCGGGACCACGAGGTAGGCGTAGGCGCGGCGATCGGATCGGCCGACGCGGCCGCGCAGCTGGTAGAGCTGCGCCAGGCCGAAGCGGTCGGCGCGGTTGACGATGATCGTATTGACCCGCGGGATGTCCAGGCCGTTCTCGATGATGGTGGTCGCCAGGAGGACGTCGAACTCGCCGGACAGAAACGCGAGCATCGTGCGCTCCAGCATCCCCTCGCTCATCTGGCCGTGGGCCACCCCCAGCCGGACCTCCGGAACAAGCCTCCGGATGAAGTTCGCCATCGATCCGATCGATTCGACGCGGTTGTGCACGAGGTAGACCTGCCCGCCGCGCTTCAGCTCGCTGCGGATGGCGGCGGCGATCACCCCTTCCCTGAACGGAACGATGGCGGTCTGGATCGCCAGGCGGTTCTCCGGCGGCGTCTCGATGACCGACATGTCGCGGATGCCGGCCAGGGACATCTGCAGGGTCCGCGGGATCGGCGTGGCGGTCAGGGTCAGGACGTCCACGTCCTTCTTCATCGCCTTGATCGATTCCTTGTGCGCCACGCCGAAGCGCTGCTCCTCGTCCACGACCAGAAGACCGAGGTCGTGGAACTTCACGTCCTTCGACAGCAGCCGGTGCGTGCCGATCAGGACGTCCACCTTGCGCGCCGCGACCGCCTGCAGGATCGCCTTCTGCTCGCGCGGCGAGCGGAAGCGCGAGATCATCTCGATGACCGCCGGCCAGGACGAGAATCTCTCGCGGAAGGTGTTGAGGTGCTGGAACGCCAGGACGGTGGTGGGGCAGAGGACCGCCACCTGCTTGCCGTCCATGACCGCCTTGAACGCGGCGCGCATGGCCACCTCGGTCTTTCCGAAGCCGACGTCGCCGCAGATGAGGCGGTCCATCGGCCCCTCCTTCTCCATGTCCGCCTTGACGTCCGTCACCGCCCGCGCCTGGTCGGGCGTCAATTCGTAGGGGAAGGCGTCCTCGAACTCCTTCTGCCAGGCGGTGTCCTCCGGGAAGGCATGGCCGCGCGCCGCGGCCCGCGCGGCGTAGAGATCGAGGAGGTCCCCCGCCATCTCCTGCATCGCCTTCCTGACCTTCTTCTTCGTGCGCTCCCATCCCGGACCGCCGAGCCGGTCCAGGTGCGGTCTCTGGCCCGCCACGCCGGAGTAACGCTGCACCAGATCCAGCCGGTCGACCGGGACATACAGGCGGTCGCCCCCCTCGTAGGTCAGGAGCATGAAATCGCGGGACGCCCCGTCCTCTCCCACGCGCGCGATCCCGGCGTATCGCCCGATGCCGTGGTCGACGTGCACGACGAGATCGCCGACCTTGAGGTCGCGGAAATCGGGGCTGAAGGCGGCCACCTTCCGCCTGCGGGTCTCGTGCTCGGCGTGCTCGCCGAACACCTCGCGCTCGGTCAGGACGCTGAGATCCGCGCCCGGCAGCACGAACCCCTGCGACAGGCGGCCGGGGACGATCAAAAGCGACGAGGCGGGGGCCGCGTGTGCCGCCTCCTGCGCCTCCCCCTCCACCAGCACCGCGGCGGGGAGGTCGTACTCCCGCAGGACCTCCCTGAGCCTCTCGATCCGGCCGGCGCTTTCCATGAGGAACACCGTCGTGGTCGCGGGCGGGGCCTGCTTCAGGTCGGAAGCAAGGTCCTGGATGCGCCCCTTGTAGGCGCGGGCCGGGGCGCAGGGGACGCGCACCACCCTTTCGTGTCCCTCCTCGAGGGCCAGCTCCGACAATCGAAGGCGCGCCTGCCGGGCCCTGGGGCCGAGCTCGTCGCGCGGCAGGAGCAGGTCCTCCGGAGGGGGCATGCCGTAGTCCTCCGACAGGTCGAAGGAGGCGTGCATCTCGACGTAGACCGATTCCAGGTCGGACAGCACCTGGCTCTCCTCCCAGGAGACCAGGAGGGCGCGCGGGGCGTAATCGAAGAGCGACGCGGGACGCTCTTCCACCAGCCGGACACAGGCCTCGAAGCCGGCGAATGTCCCGCCGGCCTGGAGCGTCTCGGTGCGGGCCGCCAGGTCGTCGTGCTCCGCGAGCCGCCGCGCCTTCGTCCCGCGTGAGGCCCGCCGCGACTCCAGAACGACACGCAGCTTCTCGAGCGCCGCCCTGGACCAGGGGTACTCCCGCACCGGAGGGACGGAGGCCTTTCCGATCCGGCCGGTCGAGCGCTGCGTGGCCGGATCGAAGGTGCGCAGCGATTCGACTTCTTCACCCCAGAACTCCACGCGCACCGGTGCCACGCCGCCGGGGGCATGGAAGTCGATGATCCCGCCGCGACGCGAGAACTCCCCCATGGCGGAGATCAGGTCGACCCGGACGTATCCGGCCTCCAGGAGGAATTCGGAGAGTTCGTCCGGCCGCAGCGGACGCCCCTCGTGGAGCTCGTAGCGGTGAGCGTCGAAGACCTCGGCGGGTGCGAGAGGGGAGATCAGGGCGCGCGTCGGAACGACGACGATGGCCGGTCCCGGATCGCGCAGGGCGCGCAGCGCCTGCTCCCGCTCGCAGGCCACCATCAAGTGAGGCGACAGCTCCTGGTAGGGGTCGGCTTCGAGAGAGGGGAACAGGTGCACCCGCGCCCCCCCGCCCCGCCGGGCGGTCGACGCGAAGTCCAGGTCGGCGCGGAACTGCTCCGACTCCTTCTCCCCGGGGACGAGGAGGAGGATCTTCCCTGTCGGCGACCGATCCACCAGCCCCGCGACCAGGACCGCGGCCGCCGCCGGGTTCAATCCGGCCAGCGCGACGCGGCGCCCGCCGTCGCGGGCCATCTCTTCGATGACGGGGCGTACCTCGCGGTCGCGCGCCGCGAAATCGAGAAGCGAATGAAGGACGGAGCTCACAGACAGACCCTCCCGGAACCGTGGTCCGGTCGGGGCCCCTTCCGGATCAGCGGGCCGCACGCAGCACCCGGCGGATCAAATCGGTGGTCGAGCGGCCGCGCCGCAACGGCACCGTCACCACTCTTCCGCCCCTGGCCAGGACGACTTCGCGTCCGACGATCTCCGGCACGCGGTAATCGGAGCCCTTGACCAGGACGTCCGGACGAAGCCGAGCGACGAGTCGCGCGGGTGTCGGTTCAGCGAACGGGACGACGCAATCGACGGAACGCAGGGCGGCGAGGACCTCCATCCTCTCCCGGAGCGGGACGATCGGCCGGCCCCTCCCCTTCAGGCGGCGAACAGAGGGATCTGTATTCACGCCGACGACCAGGAAATCCCCCTGGCCGCGGGCCGCCTCGAGAAGGGCCACGTGGCCGGCGTGCAGGAGGTCGAAGCAGCCGTTCGTGAAGACGACCGCGCGACCGCGCTTCTGCTGGAGACGCACCCGGGCCGCGGCGCGTGGCGCCTTCACGATCTTCGCCGGGGAGCCCCGCCTCTTCATGTCCTCGCGTCCCCGCCTTCCGGCCGTGCGCCCAGCCGCCCATATCGTCCGAGCCGGTCGCGCACGAGAACCCGCGCGATGTCCTTGAGCATGTCGAACGGGTCGATGAGGGCGTTGACCTTCGTCCCCGCGGCGTTTCGCCAGAGCACCGGCACCTCGCGCACCCGCACGCCCGCCTTCCGGGCCAGGTACAGGATCTCCACGTCCCAGGCGAAGCGCTCGACGCGCGCGGCGCGGAACAGCGGCAGGACCTCCTGCCGGCGCGCCAGTTTGAAGCCGCACTGCGTGTCCCTGAACGGCAGGCCGGTCAGGAGGCGCACCAGGGCGTTGAATCCGCGCCCCATCATCTCCCGCCAGGCGGCCTGGTGGATCTCCACGCGCGACGCCTCGAGCCCGCGGGAGCCGATCGCGATGCCGTATCCCTCGTTCTCCACCGCCTGCCTCAGGACCGGCAGTTCGTCGATCGGCGTCGAGAAATCGGCGTCGGAGATCAGTACCAGGTCCCCCAGGGCCATGAGGACCCCGTGCTTGATGCTGTACCCCTTGCCGCGGTTTCGGCCGTTGCGAAGGAGCCTGGCCGAGACCGGCCCGCCCTGAGGCCGGTCGCGCGCGAAGCGCTCCACCATTTCGGCGGTGCCGTCCCCGCTGCCGTCGTCCACGACCACGATCTCGGCCGCCTCCTCGGCCTTGAGGAGATAGGCCTCCGCCGCCTTCAGGCTTCCGAGGATCCGGGCCTGTTCATTGTAGGCGGGAATGACGATCGAGAGTCTCGGCGGCGCCTGCATGCTTCGTCCTCGCGGGCCGGGGCGGGGCCGCCCGGGCACGGACCCGGCTGCGCCTCAGGAAGGCTCGTTCGGCCCGATCCCCTGACTGATCTGGAGGCGGATGATCGACTTCTGCAGGGCGACCTGCGCGCGCTCGAAATCGGTGTCCGTCGCGCGCTCGCGCAGACGCTTCAGGGCGCGGTCGCGGGCCAGGGCGGCCCGTTCGCGGTCGATCCCCTCGGCACGCTCGGCGATCTCCGCGAGCACGCTGACCCGGTCCGGCAGGACCTCGGCGAACCCCCAGGCGATGGCCACGTATCCCTTCGCGCCGCCGCGACTGTACGCCAGCTCGCCGATGCCCAGGGTCGTGAGCAACGGTGTGTGGCCGGGGAGGACTCCGAGCGACCCCTCGCTGCCGGGGAGGACGACCGCGTCGACGACCTCGCTGACCACGCGCTTGTCGGGCGTCACGACTTCCAGGTGGATCGATTCGGGCAGAGGCATCGGTTTTTTCCTAGGCGGCCGTCTTCATCTTTTCGGCCTTGTCGCGCACCTCGTCGATCGCTCCGACCAGATAGAACGCCTGCTCCGGCAGATCGTCGTGTTTCCCCTCGAGGACTTCCCTGAAGGAGCGCACGCTCTCGGCGATCGGCACATATTTCCCCTTCAGCCCGGTGAACTGCTCCGCGACGAAGAACGGCTGCGACAGGAACTTCTGGATCTTCCGAGCCCGCGCCACGATGATCTTGTCCTCCTCCGACAGCTCGTCGATCCCGAGGATGGCGATGATGTCCTGCAGGTCCTTGTAGCGCTGCAGGATCCCCTGCACGCCGCGCGCCGTGTCGTAGTGCTCCTGTCCGACGACGCGCGGATCGAGGATGCGCGAGGTCGAGGCCAGGGGGTCGACGGCGGGGTAGATACCCAGCTCGGAGATCTTGCGGGACAGGTTGGTCGACGCGTCGAGATGGGCGAAGGTCGTGGCGGGAGCCGGATCGGTGTAGTCGTCCGCGGGCACGTAGATCGCCTGCACCGAGGTGATCGAGCCCTTCACGGTGGAGGTGATCCTCTCCTGCAGCTCGCCCAGCTCGCTGGCCAGCGTCGGCTGGTACCCGACCGCCGACGGCATCCGGCCCAGGAGCGCCGAGACCTCCGAGCCGGCCTGCGTGAAGCGGAAGATGTTGTCGATGAACAGCAGGACGTCCTGCCCCTCCAGGTCGCGGAAATACTCGGCGACCGTGAGACCGGTCAACCCGACACGCAGACGCGCGCCCGGCGGCTCGGTCATCTGGCCGTAGACCAGCGCGGTCTTGCTGATGACGCCCGACTCCTTCATCTCGAGCCAGAGATCGTTCCCCTCGCGCGTCCTCTCGCCGACACCGGCGAAGACCGACACGCCGCCGTGCTTCATGGCGACGTTGTGGATCAGCTCCTGGATCAGGACCGTCTTGCCGACCCCCGCGCCGCCGAACAGGCCGGTCTTGCCCCCCTTCAGGTACGGCTCGAGCAGATCGATGACCTTGATCCCGGTCTCGAACATCTGCAGCTCCGTGCTCTGCTCCTCGAAGGACGGCGCCTCGCGATGGATCGGCAGCATCGTCTTGGAGTTGACGGGACCCATCTTGTCCACCGGTTTCCCGAGTACGTTGATCACCCGTCCGAGAGTTTCCTTGCCGACGGGAACCATGATCGGGGCGCCCGTATCGATCGCCTTCATGCCGCGCACCATCCCGTCGGTCGGCTCCATGGCCACGCAGCGCACCCGCCCCTCGCCGAGGTGCTGCTCCACCTCGGCGGTCACGTCGACGGGGACCGGCGCCTCGGTCCCTTCGCTGGTGATCCGCACGGCGGTATAGATCTGGGGAATGTTCTCGTCCGTGAACTGAATGTCCACGACGGGACCGATGATCTGCACGACCTTTCCGACGTTCATCCGCGATCTCTCCTCATAGGCTTCGGCCGCAGAAGCGGCAGACCTTCGCCCGCGCCTTGATCGTTTCCGCGCAATACGGACACTCCCGCATGTCGTCCCTCGCCGCATCCGGCACGGCACCCGCCGCCGACAGCACCGTCGCGCGCCCCTGTCCTCCCGCCGCGGCCACGAACGGCGCGGCCTGACGGGCCGCGACGTTGTAGCGGGCCCTTTCCTGCTGCTCCAGGATCGTCTCCTTGAGCTCCATCGGGCGGGCCACCGTCTCGATCGTGGTCGATCCGACCTCCGCCGCCGTCTGGATGTTCAGGTCTCCGTACCCGAGCATCCGCCCCCAGATCGACTGCGTGCTGGTGACCTCGTTGATCTTGTCGAGCGGGCTGTCGACGGCGCGCACCGTCAGGACCCCCGACTCGTCGATCACCCGCTGCGACGTGACCGCCCACAGGTCCGCCCGCCACTCGAGCCAGCGCCACAGCCCCCACGCCGCCGCGAGCAGAAGGAGGACGGCGGCGGCCGGCCGAACGTACGGCCTCCTGACGAAGAAGGCCCCGATCAGACACCCGGACAGGAACAGCCCCACGGCGAACGGACCACCGAGGACGACGACATGGCGGCGCACGACCGCCACCAGATCCTCCCCCGGTCTCAGGCGCGTTCTCATCCCGTCCCGCCTTGGACTGAGCTCCACCGCTACCTCAGGGCCTCGGCGCCGCTCACGACCTCCAGGATCTCCTTGGTGATCGACGCCTGGCGGATCTTGTTCATCTGCAGCGTCAGCGAGTCGATCATCTCGCCCGCGTTGCGCGTGGCGTTCTCCATGGCCGTCATGCGGGCGCCGTGCTCCGCGGCCGCCGATTCCAGAAGCACCCGGTGCACCTGGATCATCACGTGCTTCGGCAGGAGGGCCGCGAACAGGGCCTCCTGATCCGGCTCGTAGATGTAGTCCTCGAGGGCCGGGGCGGCCGCGTCGGGCGCCTCGAACGCCCCGGGGCCGAACGTGCCCCGCGGGATCGGCAGGAGCGGCTCCACCACGACCCGTTGCTGGATCACCGACTTGAACTCGTTGTACACCAGCCGCACGGAGTCGATCGCCCCGCTCGTGAACTGCTCGATCAGGTCGGTGGCGATCCCCCGGGTGTCCTCGAGCGACACGTCCCTGATCAGGTCCACCTGGACGCGCCGCACCGGGTACGGGCGCCGCCGGAACCAGTCGCGCGCCTTGCGACCGATGATGTCCACCAGGATCGTCCCGGCCGCCGGCCCGGAGGAAGCCGCCAGGTCGTCCAGGACGGCGCGCGCCCGATTGACGATGTTCGTGTTGAACGATCCGCACAGACCCTTGTCGGCGGCGACCACGACCAGCAGCACCTTCCCCTCGGAGCGGCGCACCAGCAGCGGATGCTTCTCGGGGTTGGCGCGCGCCGCCAGGGAGGACAGCACCTCGAGCATCTTGCGGGCGTAGGGCCTCGCCGCCAGGATGCGGTCCTGCGCGCGGCGCAGCTTGGCCGCCGCCACCATCTTCATGGCGCGCGTGATCTGCTGCGTGCTCTTGACGCTCCGGATGCGGGTGCGATAGTCGCGGACGTTGGCCATGGTTGGCTGGGAGTGTGTCCCTAGGCGGCCGCCACCCTGGCCGCGAAATCGCTCTTGAAGTCGTCCAGGGCCTTGCGCAGCTCCGCCTTCATCTCGTCGTCGATCGTCTTCTTCTCGAGAAGCTTGCGTCCCACGGGACGGCCGGCGCCGTCGAGAAACTTGTAGAGGGCCTCCTCGAAGACGCGGATCTTCGGCAGCTCCAGGTCGTCGAGGTAGCCGTTTATCCCGGCGAAGATGGCGATGACCTGCTTCTCGACCGGCAGCGGCCGGAACTGCAGCTGCTTGAGGATCTCGGTGAGCCGCTGCCCACGCGCCAGCTGCGCCTGTGTCGCCTTGTCGAGGTCCGACCCGAACTGCGCGAATGCCGCCAGCTCGCGGTACTGCGCCATGTCGAGGCGGAGCGTGCCGGCGACCTGTTTCATCGCCTTGATCTGCGCGTTGCCGCCGACGCGGCTCACCGAGATCCCGACGTTCACCGCCGGACGGATGCCGGAATAGAACAGATCCCCCTCCAGGTAGATCTGACCGTCCGTGATCGAGATGACGTTGGTCGGGATGTACGCCGACACGTCCCCCGCCTGGGTCTCGATGACCGGCAGGGCGGTCAGCGAGCCGCCGCCGAGGGCATCGCTCAGCTTGGCGGCGCGCTCCAGGAGGCGCGAGTGCAGATAGAAGACGTCCCCCGGGTACGCCTCGCGCCCGGGCGGCCGGCGCAGGAGCAGCGAGATCTCGCGGTACGCGGCGGCATGCTTGCTGAGATCGTCGTAGATCAGGAGCGCGTGCTTCTTGTTGTCGCGGAAGTACTCGCCCATGGCGCAGCCGGCGTAGGGGGCGATGTACTGCAGGGTGGCCGGCTCGGAGGCCGAGGCGCTCACCACGATGCTGTAGGCCATCGCCCCGCCCTCCTGGAGCGTCTTGACCACCTGCGCCACGGTGGAGCGCTTCTGGCCGATGGCCACGTAGATGCAGATGACCCCGGTGTCCTTCTGGTTGAGGATGGCGTCGATGGCGATCGCGGTCTTGCCGGTCTGGCGGTCGCCGATGATCAGCTCCCGCTGTCCCCGGCCGATCGGGATCATCGCGTCGATCGCCTTGATGCCGGTCTGCAGCGGCTCCTTCACCGGCTGGCGATCGACGACACCGGGCGCTATCCGCTCCAGGGGTCCGGTCCGGGTCGTCGCAATCGGCCCCTTGCCGTCCAGCGGCTGGCCCAGCGGATTGACCACCCTTCCGATCAGCGCCTCGCCGATCGGGACCTCGATGATGCGCCTGGTCCGCTTGACGGTGTCCCCTTCCATGACCTTGAAGAACTCGCCGAACAGCACGGCGCCGACCGATTCCTCCTCGAGGTTCAGCGCCATGCCATAGACGTTGTGGGGCAGCTTCAGGAGCTCCCCCGCCATGCAGTTCTCCAGGCCGTAGATGCGGGCGATGCCGTCCCCGGCGGAGATGATCGTCCCCTCTTCCGAGACGTCCACGCCCGCCTTGAACCCTTCGATCTGCTGCCTCAGGACGCTGGTGATTTCGTCAGCCTTCAGTTCGGCCACGTCGCTGTCTCCTCAGGAAATTCCCGGCCGCGCACCGGTCTCAGTGCGTTCCGACCAGCCTCTCGCGCAGGGCCTCGAGATTGCGCCTCAGTGTCCCGTCGTAGATCTTCGACCCGATCCGCGTGCGCGCGCCCCCCAGGAGGGCGGGGTCGACGCGCTGTGTGATCTTCACGGTTCGCCCGGTCATCGTCTCCAGCGCCTCCCGCAACCGCCTGAGCTCGGCCGCCGACAGCGGCACCGCGGTCGTGGTCTCCGCCGACACGATTCCCAGCCGTTCGTCCTTCTCCTGTTCGAAGGCCCGCACGATCTCTCCGAGCGCCCCGAGGCGCCGGTTGGTGACGAGCAGGAGGAGGAAATTGCGCATGGCGTCGCTCAGCTTCCCCTTCCGCGCCATGGCCTCCAGGGCCGCCTTCTTGTCCTTCTGGTCGATCGAGGGATCGGCGAAGAAACGAGCGAACTTCGGATCGCCGTCCAGGACGCGGCGGACCAGAGCCAGCTCGGACAGAAGCGGCTCCAGACTGGACGTGTCCTTCTTGCCGGACCGGCCGGCCTCTCCGGGCTTCGTTTCGGCGTAGTCCGCGAGGGCCCGCGCGTACCGCTTCGCGACGGCGACTGGCTGCACTCGTGCTCTCCCGACAGGGAAGGACCGGCGGCCGGGACTTGAAGGACGCCGGAGGCAAATGCTTCGGGAACGGCGCAAAGTAGCATACGCCCCGGCGAAGTGTCAACGACGGCGAGGGTTAGCGCCGGCCTGGAGAGCGGCGACAGCGCCATTCCGACGCGCTCGACCGGTCAGGCCGTACGCATCGGAGGACGGCCGGCACGACCGACCCCGCGCCCGCCCCGCGATGCGATCGGCGCGCCGCTTTCACTCTCTGCGGATCCGCGAATTTCCGCCGGTTTCGCGCCTGGGCCGGCTTCCATAGAATGCAGCATCGGCGCGGCCTCCTGGCACGCCGGTTGCTGAACCATCAGGGTGTAAAGCAGGTGTGCCGGGCAAGGCCGCGAGACGGGATTCCAGCCGCCCCCGGCACTGGAAAGGAGAAGTTGCGATGCGACGCGCACGACAGCACATGACGCTGGCTCTGGCGCTCTCTTCCTTGCTGCTCTTCGGGACCACGCGGGCGCTGGCCGGCGTCCGCGGCGCCGTCCGGGGTCCGGGGGTCGTTCGGCAGAGAGCGGTTGTCTTCCGGGCGGCCTTCGGAGGTCCGTTTTACTGGGACCCCTTCTGGTACCCCTACTCCGGCTTCGGCTGGGGGATCTCCTACGCGTACGGTCCACCGTTCTACGGCGGCTACGCCCAGCTCCCGCCGCGCAACGCTGCGCCGGTGGAGCTGCACGTCAGCCCCCGGAAAGCGGACGTGATCGTCGACGGCACGAACGTGGGCCAGGCGCGGGATTTCAACTCGCGGGCGTACCCCTTGTGGCTGAAGACCGGGACCCACACCCTGGAGCTTGGCCGTCCCGGCTACCAGACGCTGCGCGTGAAGTTCGAGGTGAAAGGAGGAAGGGCTTACCGCGTGCATTACGAACTGCGTGAGGGAGAAGGACTCGATCCCCGTTCCTCGAAACGGGTCCAGGAGCCTCCGGCGGATTCGGAATCAGATTGAGGGTGCCGCGGCGTCCCCGGACGCCGGCGATCAGTTGGTCGAGCCGTGCCGCCTGATCGGCTCGACGTCCGCGTCCTTGGAGGACGTGTCGCGGACATCCTTCTTCTTGCCGGCGTTCATGTCGATGTTCCCCTCGAACACGCCCCCCTCGTGGATCACCAGGTTCGGCTTCTCGAGTGTGATATCACCGACGACCCGGCCGGTCGGATGAATCTCCAGCTTCTCCTTGACGTGGATCGTCCCGCTCACCTTGCCGCTCACGGACAGCACCCCGACGTCGACGTCCGCCTCGACCTCGCCCGACTCGCCTACGACCAGCTCCTTCTCCGAGATGATCTTGCCGCCGATCTTCCCGTCGACGCGCAGGACATCCCTGAAGCGGATCTCCCCGTGGATCTCCGTCCCTTCCGCCAGGAACCCGCTGATGTCGTCCTGGGCCACGTGGTCCTTGAGCAAGGCGTCCTTGCTGAACGGCATGACGAATCCTCCCTTCATCGCTTCCGCCCCCCTGCGGCGGGCCCTTTCAGTGCCCCTTTTCCGCGGTCAACAGGAACTCGTAGAGTCGTTGCAGCTCGTCGTCGCTGTAGAAGTCGATCTCGATCCTGCCGCCCTTCCCTTTCCTCGCGATGCGCACCTTCGTGGCCAGCGCCCGCGTCAGCCTTTCCGCGGCCGCCGCGACGTTCGGATCCACGGCCGCGGTTCGAAGCGGAGGCGTCCTGCGCCCCTTCCTGCCGCTCCGGTCGATCAGCCCGGCCACCCTCTCCTCGGTCTCGCGGACCGAGAGAAGGTTCTGGACCACCTCGTCGGCGACCTTAATTTGTGTCTCCGCGTCGGAAATTGCCATGATCACCTTCGCGTGACCCAGGGAGACACTTCCATCCCTCACGAGGCTCTGGATTTTATTAGGTAACTTCAATAGTCTCAACGAGTTGGATATTGAGGAGCGATCCCTCCCCACGCGCCTTGCCACGTCGGCATGGGACAGCTTCATGTCGTGCAGGAGAACCTCGTAGGCTCGCGCCTCCTCGATCGGGTTCAGCTCTTTCCTCTGGATGTTCTCGATCAGGGCGATTTCGAGAAGCCGGTCGTCCGCGACCTTCCTGACGATGGCCGGAATCCGCTCCATCCCCGCGACCTGGGCGGCGCGCCAGCGGCGCTCCCCCGCGATGAGCCGGTATCCGTCCGCCTCCTGCCTCACGATGATCGGCTGGACGATGCCGTTCTCGCGGATGGAGTCGACCAGTCCCTCGAGGCCGCTGAAATCGACGCGCGGCTGGTAGCGGCTGGGCTGGATCCGCTTCACGTCGAGCATCAACAGCCCGGCGTCGGCCGGCTGGGCCGGCTCAGGGATGAGACTGCTCAGTCCTTTGCCGAGTGCCTGTCTTTTCATAGCGCCTGATGACCTCGCGGGCGAGGTTGAGGTACGACTCCGAACCCTTGGACCGGATGTCGTACAGCATGATCGGTTTGCCGAAGCTGGGCGCTTCCCCCAGCCTGACGTTGCGCGGGACGATGGTCCGGTACACCCTCTCCTTGAAGAAGGAGCGTATGTCCGCGACCACTTGACGGGACAGGTTGGTGCGCTCGTCGTACATGGTGAGCAGGACACCGTCCAGTTCGAGCCCCTGGTTGAGCGAGGCCCGGATCCGGTAGAGGGTCTCCACGAGCTCCGAGACACCTTCGAGCGCCAGGTACTCGCATTGAACCGGAATCAGGATTCCGTCGGCGGCGGCCAGGGCGTTGATCGTCAGAAGGCCGAGCGACGGGGGACAATCCACCAGCATGTACTGAAACCGGTCGCGCACCGGTGCGAGCGCTTCCCTGAGGCGGAACTCGCGACCGGCGACATTGATGAGCTCGACTTCGATTCCGACCAGGTCCCGGCTGGCCGGAGCGACCCAAAGGAACTCGAGCTCCGTGCGGAGCAGCACCTGGTCGATTCCTCCCTCGCCGGACATGACCCCGTACATCTCCCCCCCCGGGTTCGGCTTCAACCCCAGGGCCTTCGTGGAGGAGGCCTGCGGATCCATGTCCACCAGAAGGGTCGAGCGCTCGGCGATCGCCAGAGCGGCCGCCAGGCTCACCGCGGTCGTGGTCTTGCCGACCCCCCCCTTCTGGTTCGCGATGGCGATGATTCGTCCCATGTGGCGCGCAGGTTAGCACACGCGCCACGCGATCCGGACCGGTCGATCGGGTCGACGAGCCTCTTCGAGATGTTCCACGTGGAACATCGCCGCCGGTCCCAAGCGTGGGTGGACAGGTCCCGGCATGTTCCACGTGGAACATCCCGGCATCCGCCCCACGATCTCCTGCCGGGAGAGCCCTCAGGCCGGGCCGGGCTCGAAGATCGCGAGGACAGAGCGAGGATCCGAAGGCAGGGGTCTCGTCTCCGAGAGCCGGAGCCCCTGGAACGGCGTGTGCCGTCGGAGGCGCTCCACCTCGTCCGTCGTCACGAAGAAGAGACCCTTGCCCCCCGGAACGAGGATACGGATCCCCTTCCCCTTCAGGAGATCGTCCGCACGGACGGCGCGCAGGGTGAGGTAACGGCAGGGAAGCAGATCCGCGAGGTCGGCGAGGCGTCGCACGCGCCTCGTTTCGACGCGCGCCTCCCTCAGCCCGAGTTCCCGGATGACGGCCCAGAGGAACGCCGACTTCTTCTCCGACGATTCGACGAGGACCAGCTCCAGCCCCGGGCGCAGGACCTTGAGCGGCACGGCCGGAAACCCGTTGCCTGATCCAAGATCGACGAGCCTCCCCTCGTCATCCAGGAGGTCGGCGATGGCAATCGGCTCGAGGAAGTGCCGCCTGGCGATCATCGATTCGTCCTTGAGCCCGGTCAGGTTCATCCGCCGGCCCCACGCTTTCAAGAGGCGATGGTGGGCTTCGAATCGGCTCAGCTCCTGATCCGACAGGGACCGGCCCGCCGCGCGGGCAATTTTGAGGAGAGTTTCGGTGAATGCGGCTACCATACCCGCGGAAGGGTAGCATCATCACCGGAGGGGCGCATGCGCGTCGGTCGTCCGGCCAGTCTTGTCCTCCTCGTCTCGTTGTCCCCGCTCGTGGTCGCCGCCGGGGCCGCGGCGCCTGCCCCCTCGCGGACGCCGGCGCCCGCACCGGGCCGCACGCCCCCCATGTCGGTACCGGAGCAGGTCCCCGCGACGGTCGACCTCGACGATCTCCTGCGGCGCCTCGGTGAGAGGGCCCACGCCTACGAGGCGATCGCCCTGCGCTTCGTGTGCATCGAATCGATCCGCACGACCGAGGATCAGCGCAACGAGCGGCGCTTCGACTACATGTACGTCCAGGCAGAAGAGCAGCGTTACAGGCCGTACCGCCAGATCCACACCGGACGTCTCGGCAAGACGGTCGCCGAGGCGAGCCTGGACTTCGACTTCCCGGACGCCTACTCCTGGACCCTGATGTTCGCGCCGGACCGCCAGCACCTGTTCCGATTCAAATACGCCGGCGAGGAGTGGTTCTCGCTCCGCCAGGCGTACATCCTGGCGTTCTCGGCCCCCTTGCCGTTCACTGCGGGAAAGACGATCTACGAATGGGGAGGCAGGATCTGGGTGGATGCGGAGAATTCGAACATTCTCAAGGTCGAGGCCGAGCCGGGCAACCAGACCGACAGGCTGAAGGAGGAGCTGAAGGCCTATCGCCAGGGCCCCCGTTTCCTCATCTATCCGATGGGCAAGAAGCCCCGCGGCTCGAGGTATAACATCACTTTTCTCAATGAATTACACGATATTTCCCTGCCCGACCAGGTCGAGGTTCGCCGCTTCACTCTCGATCTTCAGGGGGATGAGGAATGGGAGAGCCAGACTATATTGAGGTACAGCGGCTATCAGTTCTTCGGGGTGGACGTGAAGGACCTGTTCCAGCCTCGCAAGTAGCCGCCCTTCGCCCCTTCTCCAGATAGATATTGATCAGGCTGAGCGCGGCCGGCGTGACTCCCGAGATGCGGGCCGCCTGGGCCAGGGTTGCCGGGCGTGCGCGCTGCAGCTTCTCGACCACCTCGCGCGACAGACCGGGGATCCCTTCGTACTCGAAGCCGGACGGGATGCAACGTCCCTCTTCCCGCCGGAGCCGTTCCAGGTCCTTCTGCTGTCTTTCGATGTAACCGCCGTACCGCATGCGATTGGCGACGTAGAGACGGTCGCGCCGCCGCAGCCCCTGCGGGGCCGCGTCACCGAGGAAACGCTCCATCGCCTCGATGCTCACGTCGCTGCGGCGGAGGAGAAGGGCCGGCGTCGTCGGCTCGAGGATGCGGACACCGAGCGTCTCCTCCGCCCTCCGTCGCGTCTCCTCCTTCGGCGTGAGGGTGAGTGTCTCGAGCAGGCGCTCGAACGAACGCACACCGTCGCGCCGCGCCTCGAAGCGGGCGTAGCGCTCGTCGCCGACGAGGCCGACGCGACGGCCGTGCCCCGTGAGACGCAGATCGGCGCTGTCGATGTCCAGCAGCAGCCTGTACTCGGCGCGCGAGGTGAACATCCGGTAAGGCTCGGCGGTCCCTTTCAGGACCAGGTCGTCCACCAGCACCCCGATGTAGGCCTCCCCGCGCGACAGGACGAGCGGCGGTTCGCGCCGCACCAGGAGGGCCGCGTTGATCCCGGCCATCAGACCGAGAGCCGCGGCCTCCTCGTACCCGGTCGTGCCGTTGATCTGCCCCGCCAGGAACAGGCCGCGCACCGATTTCGTCTCGAGCGTGTGCCGGCACACGGTCGGTTGCACGAAGTCGTACTCGACGGCGTAGCCGGCGCGCGCCACCTCGGCATGCTCCAGGCCGTGGATGGAGCGCACGATCTCGAGCTGCACCTCGGCCGGCAGACTGGTGGAGATGCCGTTCAGGTAGATCCACGGATGATCGCGTCCCTCCGGCTCGACGAAGATCTGGTGCCGGTCGCGGTCGGCGAAGCGCACGACCTTGTCCTCGATCGACGGGCAATAGCGCGGACCGGTCGAGGTGATCCGCCCGGTGTACAGAGGGGATCGGTCGAGACTCCCGCGGATGATGGCATGCGTTCCAGGGTTCGTGAAGGTGATGTGGCAATCGACCTGGGTCGTCGTGATCGAGTCGGTCTCGAAGGAGAACGGGACCGGCTCCGGATCGCCCGGCTGCCGATCGAGGACGTCGAAATCGACCGAGCTCCTCAGGACCCTCGGCGGCGTGCCGGTCTTCAGCCGCCCCATCGGAAAGCCCAGCCTGGCCAGGGCTTCCGACAGGCCGACGGCGGCCCCCTCGCCCACGCGGCCGCCCGCTCGGTTCTCGAGACCGACATGCAGGAGACCGCGCAGGAACGTGCCGGTCGTGACCACCGCGCAGCCGGTCTCGAGCGTCCGGCCGGCGGCCATGACGACACCGCGCAGAATGCCGTCCTCGACACGGAGGTCGACGACCTCTCCCTCGACCAGCCTGAGTCGATCCGTCGTCGCGACCACGCGCCGCATCCTCTGCGAGTAGGCCTCCTTGTCGGCCTGGGCGCGCGGCGCCTGGACGGCGGGGCCGCGACTGGCATTGAGCAGGCGGAACTGGATGCCGGTCTCGTCGATCGCGCGCCCCATCTCGCCGCCGAGCGCGTCGATCTCGCGTACCAGGTGTCCCTTGGCCAGGCCCCCGATCGCCGGATTGCACGACATGCGCGCCACGGCGTCCGCATCGAGCGTCACGAGCGCCGTTTCGCACCCCAGGCGCGCCGCGGCGAGCGCCGCCTCGCAGCCGGCGTGGCCGGCGCCGATGACGACGACATCGAAACGGTCCCGTCCGGTCTCGCTCATTTGCCGATGCAGAATGTCAGGAAGATGCGCTCGTAGATCCCGTCGATGCCGACCTCCCCGGTGATCTCCCCCAGCCGGTCGAGCGCCTCGCGGCAGTCCAGGAGGAGACACTCGTCCGACACGCCGCGGTGTGCCCCCTCCTCGGCGCGCGCCAGCGCCGCGGCCGCCCGCACCAGCAGATCGCGGTGCCGCACGTTGGTGACGAAGGTCTCCTCGCGCCCGACGACCCCTTCCAGAGCGACCGCCTGCCCGAGCGCCCGGCGCAGGGTCTCGATCCCCTGCCCGGTCTTCGCCGACACCTCGAGAGCGCCGCGCCTCTGCTTCAGCCGGAGCACCGTGTCCAGGCCGAGGCCGCAGGCCAGGTCGATCTTGTTGAGGATCACGAGACAGCGTCCGTCCGCGACGGCGTCCAGGAGACCGTTCTCCTCTTCCGAGAGAGGTCGCGACCAGTCGAGTACCAGGAGCACGCGGTCGGCGGACTCGAGCGCGCCGCGCGCCCGGCGCACCGCCTCGGCGTCCGCCTCGTCGCGCGGCGCGTGCAGCCCCGCGGTGTCGAGAAGGGTCACCGGCACGCCCCCCAGATCGAGCGTTTCCTCCAGCACATCGCGCGTGGTCCCTTCGACCGGCGTGACGATGGCGCGGTCCTCCTCGAGCAGACGGTTGAAGAGGCTCGACTTGCCGGCGTTCGGAGGGCCGGCCAGGGCGACCGTCGCCCCTTCACGCACCCGCCGCCCGCGCTCGTAGGTGCCCGCCAGGGTCTCGATCCCCTCCCTCAGCGAGCGCGCCTCGGGCCACGCCCCCTCGTCCGGCAGGAAGCGCCCGGCCTCGGACTCCTCCGAGAACTCGATCGAAGCCTCGAGCCGCGCCACGAGCTCGACCAGGCGGTCCTTCAGACGGTTGACCGCTTCCGATATCCGGCCGCGCACCTGGTCGTGGGCCACTTTGGCCTGGAACGCGGTGCGCGCCTCGATCAGGTCGCGGATCGCCTCCGCCTGGGTCACGTCGATCCGGCCGTTCAGGAAGGCGCGCAGCGTGAATTCCCCAGGAGTCGCGGGCCGGGCCCCGGCCGCGACGGCTGTCGACAGCAGGAGACGCAGCGCCGCGGGGCTGCCGTGCGCCCACAGCTCGGCCGTCTCTTCCCCGGTGAAGGTCGCCGGAGGATGGAACACGACCAGGTAGCCGTGGTCGATGGTGTCCGCCGCCGCGTCGACGAAGCGGCCGAATACCGCCTGCCCCGACGCCGTGGGAGCGGCGATCGCCGCGGCCGGACGGAACAGCGAGCGGGCGAGGGTCGCGGCCCGCGGGCCCGACAGCCGGACGACACCGATCCCCCCGCGGCCGGGCGGCGTGGAGATGGCGACGATGGTCTCCGGATCGACCGCCGCGGACGGCTCGACGTCGTCGTGAGCGGCCGGGGGGAGTGGGCGGAGCTCGATCATGGGTGGCGGTCTTCGCGCTGCACGCGGGAGTTCAGGAGCGATCGTCCTGCCCGCCCGCCGTTCCGGTCTTCGCGACGGGCACGATGGCGACCCTCTTCAGGAAGCCGTCTCCGACGCTCCTGGTCTCGACACCGCCGAGCTCGGCGAGCGCTATGTGCACGAGGCGCCGTTCGTACGGGTTCATGGGGTTCAAGAGACACTCCTCGCCCCGGGCCTTCGCCTTCTCCGCCGAGCGCACGGCGATCTCGACGATCTCGTCCTCGTGCAGCTTGCGGAAGCCGCCACAATCGACCTGGATCTTCTTGCCCTTCCGACCCTTGTAGATGATGCGGTTGAGGAGGTACTGCAGGGCGCCCAGCCCTTCACCCTTGCGGCTGAGCAGGTAATCGCGGTCGCTGCCTGTGAGATCGACCAGGACGGCAGTCTCCGTGTCGGTCGCCTTCGCCCGCACGTCGAGACCCAGCCCGCCCAGGACCCGATCGGTCAGTCGTTCGACCTCGCCGGTCGTGGCCGCGGGTGCTAAGCCCGCGTCTTCGCCGGGAGTCTCGCCGCCCGGATCATCGAGCATGCCGCCGTCCTCTTCGGGTCCCGGCGCCGAAACACCGGGTCATGCGGCGGCCTTGTCGTTGACCGCCTGCCGGTTGATCAGGTACTGCTGCGCGATCCCGAGGAGATTGTTGACGAGCCAGTATAGCACCAGCCCCGAGGGGAAATTGAGGAAGATGTAGGTGAACATGATCGGCATGAGGTACATCATGCGGCGCTGCGCCGGGTCGGGGATGGACGATGACGTCATCACCTGCTGGACGAGCTGCGTGGCGCCCATGATGATCGGCGTGACGTAGTACG
This sequence comes from Candidatus Dormiibacterota bacterium, assembly GCA_035635555.1. Taxonomy (NCBI): domain Bacteria; kingdom Bacillati; phylum Candidatus Dormiibacterota; species Candidatus Dormiibacterota bacterium. The sequence goes on along the minus strand of DASQAT010000013.1, from coordinate 55,614 downwards.
GATCCTTCTGGGACAGGTCCTTGATCCAGAGCATGAACGGGGCGTGCCGCAGCTCGATCGAGATGGACAGGATCGTGTAGAAGGCGTAGAGGATCGGAAGCTGGAGGAGAAGCGGCAGGCAGCCCGACATGGAGCCGAGCGGGTTGATGTCCTCCTCCTTGTAGAGCTTCATCAGCTCCTCGTTCATCTCCTGGCGCAGCTTCTGCCGCGCGCCGACATTTCCCCGCTCCGCCTCTTTCTTCTCGAGCCTGTGGTAGCGCTCGCGCATCGCCTTCACCTTCGGCTGGACGCGCTTCATCTTCTCCTGCATGACGCGCATCTTGATCTGTCCGCGGTACAGGAGCGGGAAGAACAGCACCCGGAACACCACCGTCAGGAGGACGATCGCCCAGCCGTAGTTCCCGATGTAGCGCTGCAGGACCTTCATCGCGTAGAACAGCGGAAGCGCCACGACGCCGAAGAAGCCGAAATCCAGGAGCCGGTCCAGGCCGATGCCCAGCCCCTTGAGGATGTCGTAGTCCTTGGGGCCCACGAACAGCCGCATCTCCGAATCGCCCGGCACCCCGATCGCCATGGACAGGTGGAACTGCTCCACACCGTCCTCCACGAGACGCAGCAGCTCGAAGCGCGCGCTGCCGCGCCGCGGCTCCGGACCGGGTGGAACGAACACGGCGGCGAAGTACTTGTCCTCGACTCCGGCCCAGGCGACAGCACCCTCCTCCAGCCAGGGCTGGCCCGGCTTGAGGGAGGCCTGCGGGCGCTTCTGGGGCGATTTGAGCCCCGGACTGTCGAAGACGCCCCACGACGTGTCGGCGTACCGTCCGCTTTCCTGGCCGTTGTGCGCGCCGAACCCCGCCCCCCACACCAGCGTCGGCTCGATCCCCTTTCCGCCCGCTTCGGCCGCGAATTTGAGATCGGCGAGGTAGGAGTCGCGCCGCACGCGCAGCGTCTTCGTGGCCGCCAGGCCCTGCCCGTCGCTCCAGGCGAGCGCGATTTCCGTGAAATCGTGGCCGTCCTCCTGTCCCTCGCGCCGGCTCACGCGGAAGAGCGCCTTCTTCAGCCTGTCGGTCGCGTCGGGGTCGTCGAGCAGGAACTGCAGGGGCAGGTGGTCGAGGGAGCGTCCGGCGCGCGACACGAGCTCGAGCGGATGTCCGGCGTCATCCAGATACTTCTTGAGCTGCCAGGAGGTCACCCGCGCACCGCGGTTGGTCAGGTGGATCGCGACCAGAGGAGTGTCGATTGCGATCTCTTCCTCGGCGGCGGCCTCGAGGCGCTTGCCGGGCGGCACGTCCGGGACGGCCGCCGGCGGGCCGGCGACGCCGCCCAGAGCGGAGAGGCTGGGCGTCGAATCACCCGGTCCCGGCGTCCTCGAGGCACCCGGTGGCGGTGTCGAGGAGGTCCCGGTCTTATCCGTGGAGGCGGGCTGCGCCGCGCCGGGTGGCTCCGGCGTCGGGTGGGGCGGCTGCTGAGGGAAGAGCGCCATCCAGAGGAGCAGGACGGCGGCCGAAAGGACGATGGCCAGGACGGTGTTTCGGTCCATCATCAGCGCACGGGATCGTAGCCGCCGCGGGACAGCGGGTGACAGCGCAGCAGGCGCGCGAAGGCGAGGAACAGGCCGCGCCTCAAACCATGGCGCTCGATCGCGACGGCGCCGTACTCCGAGCAGGATGGGAAAAATCTACAAGCCCGTGGCAAGAGAGGCGACACGAACCGGCGGTACATCTCGATGACGCCGACGGCGGCAGCCCTGGCGGCGGAGGCGATCATGAAGCCGTCCGGACGAAGGGGCGCAGACGGGACAGCAGCTCGGTCTCCAGGCGCCGGTACTCGGCCCCGGGCAGTCCGGCCCTGACGTTCACCACGATGTCCACGCTGTCGAGCTCCAGTCGATGCCTGCGGAAGATTTCCCGCAGCAGCCGCTTCGCCCTGTTCCGCTGCACCGCGCCGCCGATCCGGCGCGTGGCCGTGATCCCCAGCCGCGGCCGGCCCTGGGCATTCCGCATCACGAACAGGACGAAGGATTCCGACGGAATCCTGCGGCCCTTGTCGTAGATGACCTTGTACTCGCTGCGTTTGCGGATGCGGTCCTGGGGGCGGAAGCGGGCGTCGCCTTTCACACGGTCAATCGTTTGCGACCCTTGGCCCGCCTTCGCTTCAGAACGAGGCGTCCGTTCTTCGTGCTCATCCGGGCCCGGAAGCCGTGTGTCTTCCTGCGGCGGCGGTTGTTCGGCTGAAAGGTGCGCTTCATGGCATCGTCTCCGTTGCAGGAAGGGCGGATTATGGACCCGGCGCGCGCGGGCTGTCAAGAACTCGGGACGGCGCAATTCCTCTGTGCCGCGTGGCTGGAGAAGCCGCCGCGGATTTCTCCGAGATCGTCGAACACAACGCGCGGTCGAGGAAAAAAGTTTCTCTTCAGAGGGAAGAAGGGTGTTGACAGCGTCGCGTGACGCGGTGCTATAGTGCGAGTCGATCACGAAAACAAAAATCCAAGTGGCTGGGCGCTTCGGAAATCATCGCACAAGTGAAGCGCGCTGAATTTTCGGGAACGATCCCGAGGGACGTCGTGGTGTCTCTCATCACGGAATCTTCCGCCTGGTGTTTCGATGGCGCCCTAGATGTTCGGACACGGATCGTGTCGGTCCCATATCTGGGGTGAGGCGGAATCGGTTGACATAAGATCGCGTCACGCGTCAGGCGTCGGTGACATGAAGTGGCTTCCTATCAACATTTTGGAGCGCAGAAACTTTTCCACATCTGTGGAAAAGCTGTTGAAAAGATGAGCGACGGTTCGAGGCGAGGGGCGGCCGGCAAGGCCTTCGGGCGAAGTGATCGGGCGAAAGCAGCCCACGCAGCCGAACGCGCATGAATCTCTGGGACAGAATCCTCACCAGCCTGCAGCTGAAGATCAACCGACAAAGCTTCAACACCTGGCTCAAGCCGACGCAGCAGCTGGCATTCGCAGAGGACACGCTGCACGTCGAGGTGCCGAGTCTGCTGTTCGCCGACTGGATCAGCCGGAATTACCTGCCGCTGATCCAGGAGAGCGCCCGGGAGATCGAAGGGGGCGAGCTGCGCCTCCATTTCACCAGCCGCCAGCCCGGCGCGTCGGCGCGCCCGGCGCCCGCCGGCGGCAGGGCCCTCTCCGAAGGCCGCGCTCAGGCCGAAGGCGGCCGGACGACGGTCGTCTCGTACGGCGATCCGCCTCCGCTCCGCGGCAACCTGTCCCGGCACAGCACCTCGCCCGAGGTCCCCGCCCTGGGTCCCCTCGGGACCGGACTGAACCCGCGCTATTCCTTCGACTCGTTCGTGGTCAGCTCGTGCAACCAGTTCGCCCATGCCGCGGCGGCCGCCGTCGCCCAGCAGCCGTCCAGCGCGTACAACCCTCTGTACATCTACGGTGGCGTCGGGCTCGGGAAGACCCACCTGATGCAGGCCATCGGCAACCGGGTGCTGCGGAGCAAGGTGGGAATCAGGCACCTCTACATCAGTAGCGAGACCTTCATGAACGAGCTCATCAACTCCATCCGCTTCGAGAAGACGATCGACTTCAAGGAGCGCTATCGCAACGTCGATCTTCTCCTCGTCGACGACATCCAGTTCCTGGCCGGCAAGGAGCGGACGCAGGAGGAGTTCTTCCACACGTTCAACGCCCTGTACGAGTCGCAGAAACAGATCGTGATCACCAGCGACTGTCCGCCGAGGGACATCCCGACGCTCGAGGAAAGGCTGCGCTCGCGCTTCGAGTGGGGCCTCATCGCCGACATCCAGCCGCCCGACCTCGAGACCAAGGTGGCCATCCTGAAGAAGAAGGCCGAGGCCGAGGGGGTCCTTCTCCCCGAGGACGTGTCGCTGTTCATCGCCGGCGGCGTCCGCTCCAACATCCGCGAGCTCGAGGGGTCGCTCATCAGGCTCGTCGCCTACGCCTCCCTCACCGGCCGCCCCATCGATCTGGCGATGGCGCAGGACACGCTCAAGGATCTCATGGAGGACCGCGCGCGCACGGTCACCCTGGAGGCGATCCAGAAGGTCGTGGCCGGCCATTTCCACATCAAGACGATGGAGCTCAAGTCGCGCAACAACTCCAAGCACATCTCCTTCCCGCGCCAGGTGGCGATGTACCTCTGCAAGAGACTCACCGACAAGTCCCTGCCGGCGATCGGCAGCGCCTTCGGCGGGAAGCACCACACGACGGTCATTCACGCCGTCCGCAAGATCGAGGCGATGCGCGAGCGCGACAAGGAGTTCGCCCGCGTCCTCAGCGGTCTGCAGGAGTCGTTCAAGTGATACGTCCACAGGATCCTGTGGATCGCGGAACGCCCGCCTGTGGATCGGCGACCGGCGCCAAAGCGTCCACAGGCGGACACCCGTCCGCGCACAGGACCCTGCACGTCCTCGACGGCGCTCAACCCCGCCCCTGCCACGGCCCGGGCCGGTTTTGCGCGCCATCCACAGGCCCTGCTAGTGCTACAATCTTTTACCCTCGAAATGTAAGGGGCCGATCCCAGCAGTCGGAGGACTCATGGACTTCGTGACCACGAAGGAGAATCTTCTCAAGGAGCTGGAGGTGATGCAGGGGATCGTGGAGAAGAAGAGCACCATCCCGATCCTCTCGAACATCGTCATCGACGCGCAGAAGGACCAGCTCGAGCTCCTGGCGACGGACCTCGAGGTCGGCATCCGAACGACCTGCGAGGCCAAGGTGACGAAGCCGGGATCGGTCGCCCTCTCCGCGAGGCGTCTCTACGACATCGTGCGCTACCTTCCCGACGCCGAGGTGCGTCTCAAGTCGGAGGAGGGCAGCTGGACACAGATCACCTGCCAGAAGGCGCGCTTCAGGATCGTGGGTCTGTCGCGCGACGACTTCCCGACGATGCCCGAATTCGACTTCGCGAAGGGAATCCCGATCGAAAGACCGCTCTTCATCGACATGATCTCGAAAGTCCTGTTCGCGGTCACGACCGACGAGACACGCTACCAGATCAACGGCACCCTCATGATCCTCAGCAAGAAGAGCCTGACGATGGTGTCGACCGACGGGCATCGCCTGGCGTACGTCAGCGGGCGCCTCGAGAAGGGGGCGTCGGAGGAGCGGATCGAGGTCATCATCCCGCGCAAGACCGTCCAGGAGATCTCGCGCATCGGCGACGGAGAGTCCGAGATCCTGTTCGGCCAGAAGGACAATCACGTTTTCTTCAAGGCCGGTAAGACCGTCATGAGCTCGACGATCGTCCCCGGGAAGTTTCCGGACTTCGAGAAGGTCATCCCCGAGGGAAATGACAAGCTGCTCAAGTTCGACGGCGCCGCCTTCGCCGAGGTGGTAAGGCGTGTCGCGCTCCTGTCCAGCGAGCGCTCGCGCGCGGTCAAGATCGCGCTGCAGAAAGGGAGCGTCGAGATCTCCTCGAATAATCCCGAGGTCGGCGAGGCGGCCGAGAGCATCGACGTGGAGTACACGGGCGGTCCGCTCGAGGTCGGATTCAACGCGAAATACATCCTCGATTTTCTGCAGGCGATGGGTCCTGGCACGTTCATTCTGGCTCTCAAGGACGAGGGGACCCAGGGGCTTCTGCGCCCGGTCGGCCAGGAGGGCAGGGATTACCGCTACGTCGTGATGCCGATGCGGATATGAGTCCTGGTGTTTCGTCGTAAGTATATGAAATTAAACACATTGTTCTAGCATGGCCCGAACGTCAGACCTATCATCTATATAGTGCCTGCTCCGCACGTAATTCCCGCCCCCATGCCGTTGCTCCAGCCTTTCCCGGTGTGCTAAAATTGCCCTCGTTCGTGGCCAGTTGACCGGAGATTTCAGTGGACGGGCTCTCCTTGGATGATGGCAAAGCGCCCGTCCGAACCGTCCCCCCGAATCGAGCGAACTTCAAGGATCACGAGCGCACTTTGCCCGTCGCGATGCCCTCCGTCGACTGCGGAATATTGGGAGCCGGCTGATGGCTTCTGGCAAGGGAGACAAGGCGATGGAAGCTGAAACGGGGGTCCGTCCAGGCCCCCGGATCGAGACCTACGACGCCTCGAAGATCAAGGTCCTCGAGGGTCTCGAGGCGGTCCGCAAGAGACCCGCCATGTACATCGGCAACACCTCGGCGGGGGGCCTGCACCATCTGGTGTACGAGGTCGTCGACAACAGCATCGACGAGTCGCAGGCCGGCTTCTGCGATCACATCGACGTCACGATTCACATCGACAATTCGGTGACCGTCGTGGACAACGGCCGCGGCATCCCGATCGACATGCACCCGACCGAAAAGCGCCCGGCGGCCGAGGTCGTCATGACCGTCCTGCACTCGGGCGGCAAGTTCGACAACGACACGTACAAGGTCTCCGGCGGCCTGCACGGAGTCGGCGTGTCGGTGGTGAACGCGCTTTCGGAGTTCCTCGATCTCGAGATCTGGCGCGACGAGAAGGTCTACGCGATGCGCTTCGAGCGCGGCAAGCCGGTGACCGAATTCAAGCAGACCGGGACCACGAAGAGACGCGGCACGAAGGTGACGTTCCGCCCCGACCCGACGGTCTTCGAAGAGGTCAACTTCTCGTTCGACGTCCTGTCGCAGAGGCTCAGGGAGCTGGCGTTTCTGAACGAAGGCGTGACCATCGCCATCGAGGACGAGCGCGCCGAGAACAAGAAGCACGAGTTCAACTACAAGGGCGGAATCGCCTCGTTCGTCGAGCACCTCAACAAGAACAAGACGCCGATCCATCCGAAGCCGATCTACATGCGCGGCGAGCGTGACGGTGTCGTGGCGGAGATCGCCCTGCAGTACAACGACGGATACAACGAGATCGTCTTCTCGTTCGCCAACAGCATCAACACCCTCGAGGGCGGCACCCATCTCTCGGGGTTCCGCTCGTCCCTCACCCGCACCATCAACAGCTATGCCGCCAAGGTGATCAGCAAGGAGCAGATTGCCCTGTCGGGCGACGACGTGCGCGAGGGACTGACGGCGGTGATCAGCGTCAAGCTGTCGCGGCCCCAGTTCGAGGGCCAGACGAAGACCAAGCTGGGCAACAGCGAGGTCAAGGGGATCGTCGAGGCGATGCTCAACGAGAGGCTGTCGGCCTGCTTCGAGGAGAACCCGGGAATCGCCCGCAAGATCCTGGAGAAGGGGCTGGAGGCGCTCCGGGCGCGCGAAGCGGCGCGCAAGGCGAAGGAGCTGACCCGCCGCAAGGGGGCCCTCGACTCGGGGACGCTCCCCGGCAAGCTGGCCGACTGCCAGGAGACCGACCCGTCGAAATCCGAAATCTTCCTGGTCGAGGGGGACTCCGCCGGCGGCTCGGCCAAGCAGGGGCGCGATCGCCGCACGCAGGCGATCCTGCCCCTGCGCGGGAAGATCCTCAACGTCGAGAAGGCGCGCTTCGACAAGATGCTGTCGAGCCAGGAGATCCGCACCATCATCACGGCGCTCGGGACCAGCATCGGCGAGGAGGACTACGACCACGCGAAGCTGCGTTATCACAAGGTCATCATCATGACCGACGCCGACGTGGACGGGTCGCACATCCGGACCCTGCTCCTGACGTTCTTCTACCGCCAGATGCCGCAGGTCATCGAGCGCGGCCACCTGTACATCGCCCAGCCGCCCCTCTACAAGGTCAAGAAGGCCAAGACCGAGGCCTACCTGTCGAACGACGACGAGCTGAACAAGTACCTCATGACGACGGCGGCGCAGGAGCGGGTGGTGAAGCTGCCGAAGGCGGGCAAGGTCCTCGAGGGACCGTCGCTGCGCAACGTCCTGGACAAGCTGGTCCGCTACCAGCTTCATCTCGATCTCCTGAAGAAGCGCGGGTTCGAGCCGGGGCTAGTCGAAGCGCTCCTCGCGGAGGGAGCGGGGGACGCGAAGACGTTCGCCGACAGCGACGCGCTCGAGGAGATCCGGCGCGCCCTGGAGAAGGCCGGCTTCAAGACCGACGAGATGCAGAAGGACGAGGAGCATGGCCGCTTCACCTTCGAGGTCCAGGCGCGGGCGCGCGGCCACGCCTCCTGCGTCGTGGGCTGGGACCTGGTCTCGTCGATCGAGTACCGGACGGTCAAGAGCCTGGAGGACGACCTGAAGGACCTGCGGCAGCCGCCGTTCGTGATCGCCGAGGATGGCCACGAGCAGTCGGTCGACAGCCGCCTCGACCTCCTGAAGCACCTGATGGAGGAGGGGAAGAAGGGGCTGACCATCCAGCGCTACAAGGGGCTGGGCGAGATGAACGCCGAGCAGCTCTGGGACACGACCATGAACCCCGAATCGCGCCGCCTCGTGCGGGTCGACATCGCGGACGCGGTCGAGGCGAACGACATCTTCACGATCCTCATGGGCGACATGGTGGAACCCCGCCGCAAGTTCATCGAGGACAACGCTCTCGAGGTCCGTAACCTCGACATCTGAGGCCGATGGACGAAACGCCGCAGACGGCCCCCGATCACAGCCGCATCTCCATCGAGACCGAGATGCGGAGGTCCTACCTCGATTACGCGATGAGCGTGATCATCGGCCGGGCCCTGCCCGACGTGCGGGACGGGTTCAAGCCGGTGCACCGCCGCGTGCTGTTCGCCATGCACGAGGCGGGGAACCACCACGACAAGCCGTACAAGAAGGCGGCGCGCATCGTCGGGGACGTGATGGGGAAATTCCACCCGCACGGCGACACGGCGATCTACGACACGATCGTCCGCCTGGCGCAGGACTTCTCCATGCGCTACCCCCTGGTCGACGGACAGGGGAACTTCGGCTCGGTGGACGGCGACGCCCCCGCGGCCATGCGCTACACCGAGGTCCGGATGTCGAAACTGGCGCACGAGATGCTGGCCGACATCGACAAGGACACGGTCGATTTCGGGCCCAATTACGACGGCCAGCAGAAGGAGCCGCTCGTCCTGCCGAGCCGCTTCCCTAACCTCCTGGTCAACGGCTCGTCCGGCATCGCGGTCGGCATGGCCACGAACATCCCGCCGCACAACATGTCGGAGGTGGTGGACGCCGTCATCGCCCAGGTCGAGGACCCGGACATCAGCATCGACGCCCTGATGCAGCACATCAAGGGGCCCGACTTCCCGACCTCGGGATACATCCTCGGACGGGAGGGGATCGTCCAGGCCTACCGCACCGGCCGCGGCCACGTTCTGATGAGAGCCCGGGCGACCGTCGAAGAGGGAGGCAAGCGCGGCAAGGACCGCATCGTCGTCACCGAGATCCCGTACCAGGTGAACAAATCGCGGATGATCGAGCAGATCGCCCACCTGGTGAACGAGAAGAAGATCGACGGCATCACCGACATCCGCGACGAGTCCGACCGCGACGGAATCCGCGTGGTGCTCGACCTGCGCCGCGACGCCGTGCCCAAGGTCATCCTGAACAACCTGTACAAGCACACCCAGATGCAGGAGACGTTCGGCGCGATCTTCCTGGCCATCGTCAACAACCGGCCGCAGGTCCTGAACCTCAAGCAGATGCTGACGCACTTCATCGATCACCGCCGCGAGGTGATCACCCGGCGCACCGCCTACGAGCTGACCCGGGCCGAGGAGCGCGCCCACATCCTGGAGGGGCTCAAGGTCGCCCTCGACAACCTGGACGAGATGATCTCCCTCATCCGCGCCGCCAAGGCGCCCGACGAGGCGCGCCAGGCGATGCGTCTGCGCTTCAAGCTGTCGGACGTGCAGGCGCACGCCATCCTCGACATGAAGCTGCAGCGCCTGACGGGGCTGGAGCGCCAGAAGATCGTCGACGAGTACACCGAGACATTGAAGCAGATCGCCCGTCTCAGGGAGATCCTCGCCAACGATCGGCTGGTCTACGGTCTCATCGTCGAGGAGCTCAAGGAGATCCGCAAGAACTACGGCGACGCGCGGCGCACGGAGATCATCGCGCACGCCGGCGAGATCTCCGTCGAGGACATGATCGCCGAGGAGGAGATGGTCATCACCGTCTCCCACGCCGGCTACATGAAGCGGAACCCGCTCACCATCTACAGGAGCCAGCGCCGGGGCGGCAAGGGACGCACCGGCATGACCACGCGCGAAGAGGACTTCGTCGAGCACCTGTTCGTCGCCTCGACGCACGCCTCGATCCTGATCTTCACCACCCAGGGCCGCGTGCACTGGCTGAAGGTGCACGAGATTCCCCAGATCGGCGCGGCCGGCAAGGGGAAGAACATCGTCAACTTCGTCGAGCTCATGCCCGAGGAGAAGGTGGCGGCGCTCGTCCCCGTCAAGGACTTCGCCGAGGACCGTTACGTTATCTTCTGCACGAAGAAAGGGATCATCAAGAAAACACCGTTGTCGGCCTACGGAAACCCCAGGGCCGGGGGGATCATCGCGATGGGTATCGAAGAGGACGACGAGCTCCTGTCGGTCAACCTGACGGACGGCAGGCAGGAGATCTTCATGGCGACCGCCGATGGCCAGGCGATCCGTTTCCCCGAGGCGGACGTCCGGCCGATGGGACGGGGCGCACACGGTGTCATCGGCATGAAGCTCTCCCTGCGGGCCGGGATGCCGGATCCCGACTCGAAGCGTCCCGACGAAAGGGACGAGATCGTCGAGATGGACGTGCTGCGATCGAAGGACGGCACGATCCTCACGGTCACCGCGAAGGGATACGCCAAGCGCACCGCCGTCGAGGAGTACCGCCTGCAGGGACGCGGCGGGACCGGCATCATCAACCTCAAGGTCACCGACAAGACGGGGCCCGTGGTCCAGGTCATGGAGGTCTCGGGGGACGATCAGGTGATGGTGATCACCGCCTTCGGCAAGATCATCCGCACGAACGTGAGAGACATCTCGATCCTGGGGCGGCCGACGCAGGGCGTGCGTCTCATCCACCTCGACGACGGGGACACGGTCGTGGCGGTGGCGCGGGTGGCGGAAGGGGACGCCGACCCGGCCGGCGAGGCGCCGGCCGGGCCCCAGGCGATCGGCGGGGCCTTGGAGACGACGGGCGGGAACGGTGCTGCACCGGAGGGGGAGGAGGAGGAGGCATGAAGATCTTTCTCGACACGGCGAACATCCAGGAGATCCGGGAGGCGAACTCGTGGGGCATTCTCGACGGCGTGACCACCAACCCCTCCCTGGTGGCCAAGGAGGGGCGCGACTTTCTCGAGGTGGTGCGCGAGATCTGCGCCATCGTCTCCGGCCCGGTCAGCGCCGAGGTGGTCTCGACCACCACGGACGAGATGATCCGCGAGGGCCGGGAGATCAAGCGCAAGGTCGGGGCCCCCAATGTGATCATCAAGATCCCGATGATCCGCGAGGGTCTGCGCGCCATCAAGACCCTCTCGTCGGAGGGGATCACGATCAACACGACCCTCATCTTCTCGTCGCCGCAGGCGCTCCTGGCGGCGAAGGCGGGGGCGGCGTTCGTGAGCCCGTTCATCGGCCGGCTCGACGACATCAGCCACGTCGGCATGGAGATCGTGCGCGAGATCCGGACCATCTTCGACAACTACGACTTCAAGTGCGAGATCCTGGCCGCCAGCATCAGAACCCCCCTGCACGTGGTCGAGGCCGCGAGCCTGGGGGCCGACATCGCGACCATGCCGTTTTCCGTCCTCGAGGCGCTCATCAAGCATCCGCTCACCGACATCGGTCTGCAGAAATTCCTGAAGGACTGGGAGAAGCTGCCGCAGCAGATGCGGAAAGGCTGACTTGAGCCGCGACCGGCTTGAGGAGCTGAGGCGCAGGAATCGCGAGGCCGAGTCGGGCGGGGGGCCCGAGCGCCTCGAGCGCCAGAAGGCCGAAGGGAAGCTTCCCGCCCGCGAGCGCATAGAGAGGCTCCTCGATCCGGGCACCTTCGAGGAGCTCGACCGCCTCGTCGTCCACCGCAGCCACGACTTCGGCATGGACAAGCAGCTCATCCCGGGAGACGGTGTCGTCACCGGGCACGGCGCCGTGGACGGCCGGCCGGTGTTCGTGTTCGCCCAGGACTTCACGGTATTCGGCGGTTCGCTCAGCGAGACCTACGCCGCCAAGATCTGCAAGATCATGGACCTGGCCATGAAGGTCGGGGCACCGATCATCGGGCTGAACGACTCCGGCGGGGCGCGCATCCAGGAGGGGGTCGTGTCGCTCGGCGGGTACGCCGACATCTTCCTGCGCAACACCCTGGCCTCCGGCGTGGTGCCCCAGATCTCCGCCATCATGGGGCCGTGCGCCGGCGGCGCCGTCTATTCCCCGGCGATCACCGACTTCAACATCATGGTGCAGGGGACGTCGTACATGTTCATCACGGGGCCGGACGTCATCAAGGCGGTCACGCACCAGGACGTCACCAAGGAGGAGCTGGGGGGCGCCATGACGCACGCCACGGTGAGCGGCGTGGCCCACTTCGCGGCGGCGGATGACCCCTCGGCGCTCGCCCTGATCCGCGACCTCCTGTCGTACCTGCCGTCGAACAACATGGAGGACCCGCCGCGCCGCGCCCCCGCCGACGACCCGTTCCGCGAGGACGCGCGTCTCGAGACGATCGTCCCCGAAGACCCGAACAAGCCGTACGACATGTGCGAGATCGTGCGGGCCATCGTGGACGACGGGGTGTTCCTCGAGGTGCACGAGCGCTACGCCAGGAACCTCCTGGTCGGCTTCTGCCGCATCGACGGCGGCACCGTCGGGATCGTGGCCAACCAGCCGATGGTCCTGGCGGGAACGCTCGACATCGACGCCTCGCTCAAGGGGGCGCGCTTCGTACGCTTCTGCGACGCCTTCAATATTCCGATCCTGACCTTCGAGGACGTGCCCGGCTTCCTGCCGGGCACCGACCAGGAGTTCCGGGGGATCATCAAGCACGGCGCCAAGCTCCTGTACGCCTACGCCGAGGCGACCGTGCCGAAGGTGACGGTGATCACGCGCAAGGCGTACGGCGGCGCCTACTGCGTGATGGGGAGCAAGCACATCCGCACCGACTTCAATTTCGCCTGGCCGACGTCCGAGATCGCCGTCATGGGCCCCGAGGGGGCGGTCCAGGTCCTGTACCGCCGGGAGCTGGCGGCCGCGTCCGACCCGGAGACGCTGCGCCGGACCAAGGTCGAGGAGTTCCGGGACAAGTTCGCCAACCCGTACGTGGCCGCCGAGCGCGGTTTCGTGGACGAAGTCATCGAGCCGCGCGCCACGCGACGCCGGGTCGTCGGCGCGCTGCGCCTCCTGAAGACGAAACGCGACACGGTCCCCCCGAAGAAGCACGGAAACATCCCGCTGTGAAGACGACGTCCCGGCCCGCCCCGAAGCGAGGCGGCGCGCGGCGCGCCACCGGCCGGTCCGCCGCGGCGCGGCGCCCGGCCCCGCGTGAGCGTCACCGGCCGATCCGACGCGTCCTGATCGCCAACCGGGGGGAGATCGTCCTGCGCGTCCTGCGCGCCTGCCGGGAGATGGGGATCTCCCCGGTGGTCGTCTACTCGGAGGCGGACCGCGACACCCTGCCGGTGCGCCTCGCGGACTCCGCCTTCCGCATCGGCGACGCGCCCGCCGCCTCGTCCTACCTCGACACCGACGCGATCCTGAAGGCGGCGCGCGTGGCGCGCGCCGACGCCGTCCACCCCGGCTACGGCTTCCTGGCGGAGAACTCAGGGTTCGCGCGGGCCTGCGAAGACGCCTCCCTCGTCTTCATCGGGCCGCCCCCCGAGGCGATGCGCCTGATGGGGGACAAGGTCGAGGCGCGGAGGCTCATGGAGAAACGCGGCGTCCCGGTCATCCCGGGCCTCCTCGATCGGGCGGCCGACGCCGCCACGATCGCGGCTTTTGCGCGCCAGAGCGGATATCCCGTCATGCTGAAGGCGGCCGCCGGCGGGGGAGGCAAGGGGATGCGCGTGGTGCGCCGTGAGGCCGAGCTCGATCCGGCCCTGCGCGCCGCCCGGTCGGAGGCGAAGGCCTCGTTCGGCGACGACGGGATCTACGCCGAGAAGTTCATGGAGAACGTGAGACATATCGAGATCCAGATCCTCGCCGACGCTCACGGCCACGCCGTGCACCTGGGGGAGCGCGAGTGCTCTGTGCAGCGCCGGCACCAGAAGCTCGTCGAGGAGGCTCCCTCGGTGGCCCTGCGGCCGGCCGACCGGGCGCGCCTGGGGGAGATCGCCCTCGAGGTCGTGCGCGCCTGCGGCTATCGCAACGCCGGGACGGTCGAGTTCCTGCTCGACGCGAAGGGGCGCCCGTACTTCATGGAGGTGAACGCCCGCATTCAGGTCGAGCACCCGGTCACCGAGCTCGTCACAGGCGTCGATCTGGTGCGCGCCCAGATCGAGATCGCCCGCGGCGACCGCCTCGGTCTCCGCCAGGATCGGCTCCAGCCGCGCGGCTGGGCGATCGAGTGCCGTATCCTGGCCGAGGACCCCGCGAACGGTTTCCGCCCCTCGCCCGGGAGGATCCTCGCGCTGCGCCTCCCCGCCGGACCGGGGATCCGCGTGGACACCGCCCTGCAGGCGGGGGACGAGATCACCCTCCACTACGACGCCCTCATCGCCAAGCTCCTGGCGTGGGGCTCCGACCGGAACGAGGCGATCGCGCGCCTGCGACGCGCGGTCGACGAGTTCCTGGTCGCCGGAATCAGGACCACGCTGCCGTTCGACCGGGTCCTCCTCTCCGATCCCGACTTCGTGGCCGGCCGTCTGGACATCGGCTTCGTGGACCGCGTCATGCCGCGTCTGGCGCCTCTGATGCAGGAGGCGGGTCCGGACGCGGAGATCGCCGCGATCGCGGCGGCCGTCCGCGCCACCGAGGAGGCCTCCCGCCCGGCGTCCCGCGAGGCGGTCCCGGGGCATGGTCCGTGGTCCCTGGCGGGAAGACGCGCCCAGATGGAGGCGCGCCTCCCGAGAGGGCATTGAGCGATGCGCTACCTGGCCCGCGTCGGGGAGAAGGAGTTCCAGATCGAGGTGGCGCCGCGCGGCGGCGGCCGCTTCAGCGTCAGCCTCGACGGAAAGACGCGCGAGATCGAGAGACGCGGCGACGGGGCCGTCCTGTGGCTGTCGATCGACGGACAGATCCGGGAGGCCGCGGTCGCGCGCGAAGGAGGCGTCGCGTCGGGGGGGAGCGGCCGGCCCGCGCCGGGAGGCCGGGGGGAGTGGGGCGTGGTGCTCGCGGGACGTCCGTACTCGGTGACGCTCCTCGACCCGCAGCGACGCCGGGGCGCTCCCGGTCCGCCGGTCCTGGAGGGGCCGGTCGAAGTGCGCGCCATCATGCCGGGGAGAGTCACGACGCTCCTGGTGAAGGAGGGGCAGGAGGTCCGCTCCGGCCAGGGGGTCCTGGTGGTCGAGGCGATGAAGATGGAGAACGAGCTTCTGGCCCCCAAGGAGGGGCGCGTGACCCGGATCCGCGTGCGAGCGGGCGAGACGGTGGAGGCGGGCGCCGGCCTGTTCACCGTTGAGTAACGGGACCCTGGGCCGGACGCAAGAAGGGCGGCGCCACTCGCGTGGACGCCGCCCTTCGATGTGTGCGATGAAAACGTCGCGACGCGCGGAGATGTTACCGGATGGCGGCCGCGAGCTCCTTGCCCGGACGGAAGCGCGCCACCTTGCGCGCCTTGATCTCGATCTGCTCGCCGGTCTGCGGGTTGCGGCCGACGCGAGCCTTGCGCTTGCTGACCGTGAACGTGCCGAAGCCGACCAGCGCGACACGATCGCCCTTCTTCAGTGCCTTGGTGACGCCGTCGACCAGCGAATCCAGCGCCTTGCCGGAGGCCGTCTTGCTGATCTTCGCGTCCTTGGCGATCTTGTCGATCAGATCCGCCTTGTTCATTCGACACCTCCTCGAGGTGAAATCAGGTTGGTGAAAAGGCCTTTTTGTCCCCGCGACGTGTCGGCCTTATACCAGAGCGGTCGATTTCTTGTCAAGACCTGCGGGGCGCGGCGTTCGGAGAGGCGCTCCCCGAGAACGATTGACCCGTCGCGTTTTGACGGAATACGGACAACGCTATGCTGATCAGGGACTCCGGGCCGCGCCCGGCCGCAGGGCTTGCGGCCCAACTGCTTCAGGCCCTGGCCAGGGAGGCGCTCGCGGCCTGCGACCCGGCCGCCGCCGTGCGCCGGGCGGCGCACGCGCGCCCCGAGCTGCTGTCAATCTGCGGCCGCCCGATCAGCATGACGAGGAAGGGGCGCCTGTACCTTCTCGCCTTCGGGAAGGCGGCACCGGCGATGACGATCGGCTTCGTGCAGCGATTCAAGGAGGCGGGCGGCAAGCGCATTCTCGAGGCGCTCGTCGTCCATCCGCCGGCCGAGAGGCCGGAGAAGGGACGCCGCACCGTATCGAATCCGCCCCCGTTCTTGACCGCCTCCCTCGCCGATCTGCGCCTGCCGGCGTCCCGCCTCAGGCTGAAGACCGTGCCGGGCGAGCACCCGGTCCCGCTGAAGGACTCGTTCGCGGCGGGTAAGGCGGCGATGCGCTTCGCCGCGCGGGCGACGGCCGCGGACGACGTCGTCTTCCTCGCTTCCGGCGGCGGCTCGGCGCTCATGACGGCGCCCCTTCCGCCGCTCTTGAGGGAGATCGACAAGACGAACCTGCACAGGGTGCTCCTGACCTGCGGGGCGCCGATCGGATCGATCAACACGGTGCGCAAGCACCTGTCGGCGGTGAAGGGAGGGCGCCTGGCGATCCTGGCGCGCCGGGCCGCGACCCAGTCGACTCTCGTGATGTGCGACGTCGACCCGGAGCGCTACGAGGAGGTCGCCTCGGGGCCGTCCCTGCCGGACCGAACCACGCTCGACGACATGATTCGCGCCATCGATCGCTACGGCATCGCTCCGGCGATCCCGGTGAAAGTCCTGGAGGGGATGCACAGGGGCCGGATGCCCGAGACACCGAAGCCGCGCGACCGGGTCTTCAAGCGCTCGCGCTCCGAGGCGATCCTGTCGAACCGCGACCTGCGCAACGCCGCGGTGCGCGGCGGCCTGACGCGCGGCCTGCCGGCCGAGGCGATGCCGACCGACATCACCGGCCCCGCCGAGACCGCCGTCGAGATGATCGCGCGCGCCATCGAGACCGCGCCTCCCGGGACGCGCCTCCTGGTGCTCGGCGGGGAGGTCCTGACCGCCCCGCGGGTCCCGGGACTGGGGGGGCGCGCGCAGGAGCTCGCCCTGCGGCTGGCGCTCCGGATGGCCGGCCTCGGCTCCCGCCCCTGGGCCTTCCTGGCGATCGGCAGCGACGGCACCGACGGGAACTCCCCCGCCGCCGGCGCCTACGTCGACCAGACGACGCTCGAACGGGCCCGCCTGGCGCGTCTCGACCCGCAGCGCATCCTGCGCGAGGCCACGACCTACAAGTTCTTCAAGCGTCTCAACGACGACTTCACCACCGGTCCGACCGGCACGAACGTGCGCGACCTCTACCTTCTCCTGACCGGCCCGGTGATCGTGACGCGCAGGACGATCGACCCCCTGCGCGTGCCGATCCCCTAGTTCAGCCCCGCAGCGCCAGATCGGCCGCCGTCGCGGCCAGGATCAGGAACGACACGCAGCCGTTGACGGTGAAGAACGCGTGGTTCACCCGGCTGAGGTCTCCCGGCTTGACCAGCCGGTGCTCGTAGATGAGGAGAGCGGCCGTGCCGGCGACACCGGCGAGGTACGGCAGGCCGAGTGGCAGGAGGAGCGGCAGGCCGAGAAGAAGCAGGACGGTCAGCGCGTGCATGGCGGAAGAGACGACGAGCGAGCGCGCGACGCCGAAGGACCGCGGCGCCGAGTGCAGCCGCTCGCGCCTGTCGAACTCGACGTCCTGGCAGGAGTAGATGACGTCGAACCCGGCGACCCACAGGGCGACCGCGGCCGCGAGCACGAGCGGTGCCGTGTCGATGCTCCCCCGCACGGCGATCCAGGCCCCCAGCGGGGCGAGACCCAAGGACGCGCCGAGGTGCAGGTGCGTCAGCCAGGACAGCCGCTTGGCGTAGGAGTACGACAGGACGAGCAGAATCGCCGGCGCCGCCAGAAGGAAGGAGAGCCGGTTCAGCCGGAAGGCGCTCAGGAAGAAGAGCGCCACGCTCAGCGCGAGCGCCGACCAGGCGAACCCGAGCCCCAGCTCCCCGGTCACGAGCGGCCGCGACGCAGTGCGCGGGTTCCTGCGGTCGAAATCGAGGTCGGCGATCCGGTTGAAGATCATCGCCGCGCTGCGCGCCCCGACCATCGCCCCCAGGATCCAGCCGATCTGTCGCGGGGACGGCAGCCCGTCCGCCGCCAGGATCGCCCCCGTGAAGGCGAACGGCAGGGCAAAGAGAGTGTGCTGGAACTTGATCATCGACAGGGTGGCCGAGGCGGCGCGCAGACCGCGGGCCCGTGGAGCGGGCGCCGGTCGCGCGGCCAGGCTTTCGGTCAGGGGGTTCCCCATCGCTTCCCGAGGGAGTGCGGCAGCCGGAGCAGGTCGAAGATGCGCGCCGTGAAGTGCTCGACGATCTCCTCCATCCCCTGCGGCCGGTTGTAGAAGGCGGGTGTGAGGGGATAGAGGACGGCCCCCGCCTGCGCCGCGCGCCGCATGTTCTCGATGTGCACCAGGCTGATCGGCGTCTCCCGGAACGCCAGGACGAGCGGCCGGCGTTCCTTCAGCGTCACCTCGGCGGCGCGGTGCAGAAGGCTGCTCGAGGTTCCGTTGGCGATCGCCGCCAGCGTCCCGCCGCTGCAGGGCACGACCACCATGCCGTCGGTCGGGTACGAGCCGCTGCTGATCGAGGCGGCCATGTCGGCCGAGCGGTGCAGGACGATCCGTTCGTTCGTCTCTCCGTCCAGCAGCAGGCGCAGCCCCTCGGTCTCGTCCTGCGCCTTGCGCCCCAGCTCGACACTCATCGTCTGCAGGGAGAAGAGGCTCAGGACGACGTGCACCCGCTCGACCTCGGGATGCCGCGACAGGTGACGCACGACCGACCGCGCGCACAACGAGCCGCTGGCGCCGGTGATGCCGACGACGAATCGCCTCACGGGTGCATCCTTTCGGGAGGGCTAGTGGCCGGCCTTGCCGCCGTGCCGTTCCAGGAAGTCGTGGAGCCTCTGCCGGTCCGCGTCATCCATCTTCGAGAAGAACAGGGCCACGCGGTACGCCCCCTGGCCGTCCACCGGGGCCGGCGGCTCCGTACGGACGACGACCGCCTCGCCCGTGACCGTCTCGAGCCCGTTCGTCTTGTCGGTCGCGGTCGGCCCATTGGTCGGCAGGACGAGCGACAGCGCGAGCTTGGTCATCAGGGGAAGGAAGGCGGGGGCCGTGCAGCTGAAGCCGCCGGCGCTGAGGTCGATCGTCTCCAGCTCCACGGCCTCCCGCGAGGATGACCGCACCTTGATGCGTTGAGCGACGCGTGGGTGGCGCCGCTTGTCCTTCGATTGACTCATGCGCTCACTTTTGCGTTGGCCATCCGATGAGCGTCTCCCGCCTCTGGCAAGGGTGCGGTCGGCCGAAAGGCGCGCAACTCTTGACGTTGCGGCCGCCATCTTATGAAACCGCGCGGGGCGTGTCAAGGACACAAGCGGTGTCGCCGGCAGAGGGGCGCGGAAGCCCGCCGGCGTTCATTTCGCCGACGGCTCCGCGGCAAGGCGGCCAAGGTTCTTCCTGGCGGCCTCGAACCCGGGGTCCATCGCGAGCGCGGCCTCGAAGTCTCTCCTGGCCTTCTCCCGCTTCTCCATGTTCATGTACGCCAGCCCCCGGTTGTTGAGAGCCCAGATGTCGTTTGGGAAGAGTCGGAGGGATTTCGAGAAAAGCCTGGCCGCTCGGCGGTACACGCCCTGCCGGAGCAAATCGTTCCCCCAGTTGTACAAGGCGGCCGGCAGCCGCGGGTCCAGGTCGAGCGCCCGCTCGTACTCCCCGGCAGCCGCGTCGTAATCCTTCCTCTCCGAGTAGACCACGCCGAGGTTGTTAAGGACCTGCGCCAGGAACTCGTCCGTGGTCAAGTTGCGCATGAAGATGCCCCGGCGGATCGACTCCTCGGGGATCTTCTGCTCCCGGATGTACTGCTCGTCCGGCACGCCGGCTCCTCCCCGCAGGGTCTCGATGTTGACGCGTACCGCGCCGTCGTCATATCGCAGGAAGACGTGTGAGGGTGTGGCCACTGCGTAGATCGGCAGATCGAGCCGCCCGGCCAACAGCAGATACAGCGCCGCTATCCCGACGCAGTAGCCCTGCTTTCGCTCGAGCACGTCGGAGGGCAACAGGTTGCAGGGGTCCTTCAGATCCTGGCTCGCTTTGATAGCGAGGTGATCGAAGAGAAGGTGATTCAGCGCGTCGACCCGCTGCGAACCGGCCGTGCCGCCTGCCGACGTGTCCAACTCCTTCACGATCGTGTCGATGGTCGAGCGCAGGTCCGAACGACCCTCGGGCATGGAACACAAGGATGCGTGCTCTTTCTCCAGGTCCATGAGGTGGGCCAGCAAAGTGTCCTCTTGACCCAGGACGACGCCTGACATGGCCGAGGCCAGAGCAAGGACAGTAATCAACGCGGCGCGAAGAGGCCGCTGCCATAATTGCGCTCCCACCACCATCAGGAGTTTCCTTGAGATCTCTTTCGGTATTTTTCCCATAGTCAAATTCGGGGTTTGCCTGATGGTCGTTGCCGAGATCCTGACGTAGGTTCCGGCCGCATTAAGGGTAACGCCCGAATGGGGCTCCGTAAAACTACTTGCCTCGAGGCAGGGTGTTCCCTCAACGTCACTTGGTTATTCGCCGTAGCGTAGCACTTCTCTGTCGGGCTCCGGGCAGCGTGTCCCATCAGCGCACGGTGATTTGCTCTTGGAGGAGAGATCTCATGATCGATCGGACGGCACGAGCGGCGGCGCTTTACATCTCCGTGCTTCTCTGTCTGTTTTTTCCGATCAGCAGCGACTGGGCCCAGAACGAGAATGAGACGGTGGGATTCCAGTCGAACCACATGTTCACGAGCGGTCATTTCGGGGAAGATATCGATGTCTTGAACGGCGGGCTGCATCTGACGCTCCCCATCGGTCCCAGGTACCAGGTCAACGATCGTCTCGGCTACCAACTGAATCTCTCCTACAATTCGAAAGTCTGGGACTACAGCGACTACAGGTCGAACAATACGACTACAGTGAAGCCCTACAACGAGGGGCCGTTCGGAATCGGCTTCACGCTCACCTTCGGACGACTCCTGCAGGACGTTCACTGGCGGGTCTGCACCGGCGGCGTCGACTGCTGGATGACGACCTGGAAGTGGATCACGCCGGACGGCAACCAGCACGATATCTGGTTCGAGGAAAGCGCGAGCTCGAACATCCAGCCGGTTGACTGGCCTGCCGTCGCGACGGATCTGTCCTACGTCAAGGTGAATATACCCGGCGTCGGATGCCTCGCGAACGAGGACCCCGGCTGTTTTACGGTGAACACGCCCGACGGTTTGACCTACACCTTGGGCAAGCACATCGCGTATCCCCCAACGGGAGAGAACACGTATCGCCAGGACAACCTCAGCTTTGGGGGATGGTACGTGACGCGGATAGAGGATCGCAGCATCCCCCCGGAGAATGGCGTGTACACCAGGAGCATGACGATTCAATATGACGACACGCGGGCCGGCTTCGAGCATGCGATCAAGAAGATCACGGACGGACGCGGCCGCGAGATCGTCTTTCACAACTGCAAGTACGACACGGCGGGCAACTGTGTCGACACCCCGAGCACGACGGCGGACGCCTATCCCAACACCAACCCGTCGATTTACAATCGCCATCCGATTGCGACGTATCAAGTGGACGTTCCGGCCTTCTGGGGAAGTGAGGCCGTCCCCACGACGACGCCTGACAAGGACGCATCCAAGGCGACGTATTTCCTCAAGTATGCTTTCACGTCCATAACGCGCACGCACTATTACAATGACCAGACCAGCCACACGATCTTCCTGGATGGTCCTGTCCTCGAGCTCCTCCGCCTTGACTATCCTGTCTATAAACATCGAGGCGCCACAGGCGATTGCGGCACGCCGGGGGTCGCGTGCGACACTTACAGCATCTACTTTGGCTACGATGGGTCCCTGACCGATCCAAGAAACCGCGGTGAGCTGAACTGCCGCACCATGCCGATCCTCCAACCGGCGGGGAGCGCGACCTGCACCGGTTGGGAAGGGACGGAGGTCATTACCAAGTACGAGTATGAATACTATCCGTATGTCTCGCTCTTCATGGTGGGTGGAAAAGGCACGGAGAAGCAAATGAGCGGTGTATCCGCGGGTTACGCCGGATCCCCGGATATCACGAGCGCGAGCAGACAGGTCAAGACGAAGAAACTGGTTGTGCCGGGCGCCGGAACCTCGCAATGGGGCTACGACCGGCTGCAGATCTCGGGTTACTCGAATCCGCCGAAGGTAACCGTCACCGACCCGTTCAACAACGACACTGTCTACTATTACAAGGCGACGCTGCCGCCGCTCTCCACGGATCTGCACTCCGGACAGGACCCTGAGGACCACATTGCGCCCGACTGGGACGATGGAGTGAATTACAAGATTGAGTACTACAAGGGGACCCTGTCCACCAGGCAGCTGCTTCGTACGGAGAACCTCGAGTACGACGCGGACCTGGGTCCCGCTCCAAACACCGGCATCATCGAACATACGAAGAAGAATTCAAGGCTCAGGCTCAAAGCAACTGTTTTTCAAGACGACGGTGGTGCGGAAACAGTTGTCGCCAATGCCGACTGGGACACTTTTGGCCACTGGCGGACAGTCTCGGAGACGGGGTTCGGCATTTCCGGCACCAGATACACGCACACGCAATACCTGGACGAGGCCCATACCCAGACCATGGGTTATCTCTCCGGTCTTTTCGATTATCGAGAGGTTCACGATGGGTACCGGGTTCTCGAGCGCACCGAGAATTACTACCGATCCAATGACGGCCGCGTGAACCTGAGGATCGCCAGAAAGACGCTGCCTGGTGCCGTTGGGACACCGAAGAACGTCGCCACGATGGCCGCCGGGGACGTGAAGACAGCCTATTCCTATGCTCCGCTCGACGGGAGTATCGCCGACGGCAACGTGGCCAAGAAGACACTCAGCCGATGGGTTGGTCTGCCGGGTTCGGAGATCACGGAGTACTGCGTCGGATACAAGTGGAACCAAGGGTATCTCAAGTCCAAGACCTTCTTCACCGACTGCACGGCGAATACTTCGATTGGATGGAATGCCATCGATCGGAAACGGGACGGGAACACCGGCGCCATATTCTCGACGAAGGACACGGTGGGCATCGAGACCACCTACAGTTACGACAGGCTCGGCCGACTTACCGACATTACCCCGGTCACGCCGGAGCTTCCGTCTGCGATCGACTACGTCTCGCTCAAGGAAACGACGCTGACGCGGGGAAGTGGTACGGATTACCAGTTCAGCCGGTACCTTTATGATGGCCTGGGCCGGGTGATTCGCGAGGAGCGCCGACCCGCGGACGCCTCGGCCGGCAATCCTTTCCGTGCCACCTGCTATGACGTCGCAGATCGAGCAACCTTCAAGTCGGAGTGGCTCGGCCCGACGGTCACGGGGGCAAAGCCCTGCGACCCGGGTCTCCCACCCCCACCGTACATTGCCGGCACTCAATTCGACTTCGGAGGGGACCCCTTTGGCCGGATCCAGAGGGTGACAACGGCAGATGGAAGCGTCACCACGACCACCTACAAAGGATTGGATTCGACGGTAACGGTTCAGAACGTGATGGGTGTCGGGGTGGGGGGTGGGACAGGCAATGTGACCACGACGTATTTCCGGGATGGCTGGAACCGCCTGATCGTGGTCGACGCGCCGTCGGAGAAGCGCTGTGACACGTGGGGGAACATCTGTACAACGAACGCCGAGTGCGGGACGGGACACACCTGCGCGGCCACCGACGGGGCCGACGCGAGCTACGTCTACGACACCCGGGATAACCTCATTCGAGCCGACCTCGTGGATCAGGCGACGAACAGGATCCAGTCGCGCTTCTTCGAATACGACGGGTTGAACCATCTCTACCAGGCGTCGAACCCGGAGAACGGCACGACGGTCTACACGGACTATGACTCGCTGGGGAATGTCCTGTCGGTTACCGATGCCACGGGTGGCACGCTTCAATCGGCCTATGACAAGGCGGGGAGGCTCCTGCAGGTGTCGAAGGCCCCTTTGAACACCATCATCTCTGCGAATCAGTACGATACCGGCAGCAACGGCCTGGGCAAGCTCTCATCGTCGAGCGCGTATCAGGATGACCACTCCCTTACCCTGAACACTACCTACGCGTATGCCGGCATGAACGGCAGGCTTTCCGGTCTCACCTACGGGCTGGCCGGTTGGCCGGGAGGTTCTACGGAACAGGCCGCTCTTTCCTATGACACGTATGGGAACGTCAACAGCATCGTCTACCCTGCGGGGGCCGCGGGGCTGGGGAGCGAGCTGACCGCGAACTATGATTTCTCGAACGGGATTCCGACGAGGGTCAAGGATTCCAGCGGCAATCCACTCGCGACGATCACCTACAATCCCGCCGGCCTCATCGACACGATGACGACGCAGGGCGATGCGCAAGGCCAGGCGAAGACGCAGGTCACATACGATTCCCAGAGCCGCCCCTCGGCGATCAGCATCGGGAAGTGGACGGGCGGCGCCTTCTCGACTCCGCACTATTTCGACAGCGGCGCGTACGTCTATGACGGAGCCGGGAATATTTCAGCCATCGGATCCAACAGCTACAAGTACGACACCGCCAACCGGCTCAAGGAAGTTCACGAAACATTCGGATCGCCGGCGGTCAACTATCTCCAGTGTTTCGCCTACGACGCGTTCGGCAATATCTTTGGCAAGGTCGACAGAACCGACAGCACGGGAACGACTCCGTGCTCGAGCATTCAGACCTGGGACGACATCTTCACCGTGACGGCACCGGACGGAACGAACACCAATCGGATCCTGAGCGAGCAGATACCGGGATCGGGGCCGGTCAACCTGATCTACGACGCCCGGGGAAACGTGACGAAAGACTGGGAGCGGCGCTTTCTCTATGATTCCAGGAACCGGATGACGTCGGTCATCCGCATCGCGACTCCGTCCGACCCGGCCTCGATCGCCATGGTGCTGGCGAACTACGAGTACGACACCGGCGGCGACAGGGTGATCAAGAGAGACCGGCAGAGGGATCAGGTGACCTATTACATGCGCGGACCGGATGGCCAGATCCTGTCGGAATTCCGCCGGACCACGCTGGGAAGCTATGTTCCGGAATGGATCAAACACCATGTCTATCTCGCCGGCAAGGAGGTCGCGCTGGTCGAGAATCGCCGGCCGAGCCCGCCGGGGGGGCTGATCATCTGGTCGCCCAACTGGCAGGGCAATATCAATCTCCATTGGAAGAAGAACCCGGCAGAAGACAACGTGACCGTCTATCGCCTGTATCGATCCACGTCGGGCGGTGCCTATTCTCCGCTGGTCGACGTGACGTCCAGCACGTCGTGCCCCAACGACACCGCCAACATGTGCTACACCGACGCCACGAATGCCCCCGGCACACAATTCTCGTATCAATTGACGGCCATCTCCGGGTCTTTGGAGAGCTACGGCTCGGACATCATCGGAATGACTGCCGGTGATGTGACGAGACCCAGCCCACCGACCTGCCTCACAGGTACAGCAGGGGATGGCCAGGTCAGCCTTTCGTGGACCGCGAGCCCCTCGACGGACGTGCGTGGCTACAACATCTATCGCAAACGCTGCGCCTTCTGCACAATTGAATGGATTAGCTGGACTCTCGCTCCTGGCACGACCTATGTCGACAGCGGTCTCACGAATGGTTATACTTACACCTATTGGGTCCGCGCGCAGGACAACGCGAGCAATGAGTCGCTTGACGTAGTGAACTCGGGGTGCACCCCATCCCTACCCACGAACTTCTCGGCGATGCCGAAGGACTATGCGCCGCCGGGCCCGCCCAGAAACGTAGTCGTGACGGGCAGCTGCAGTATCGGGACGGGAACCGTCACCTGGGATCCCAACGCGACGACGGACGGTGTCACGACGTACTGGGTCTACCGTTATCCGGACTTCATCCCTCCCGGGCCCAAGCAGATCACCGCGCCGACCGCGTCCTATGCGGACAGCGGCTTGAGCTCCTCCACGACTTATTACTATTGGTTGACCGCCCAGGATGCCGACTCGAACATCTCGGTACCTTCGGAAAAGGTCGGGGTTGCGGAGCGCTCTACCTCTCTCCCGGTGCCACCGGGCAAGCTGCGACTATCCGCCGGCAACGGCCAGGCCATAGTCCGCTTCCAGGCCCCGGCGGACACGTCGTCAATCAGTTCGTACGTGATCTACCGGAAGCTGAACGCGGAACCATCCTGCGGCGCCTTCCAGCAGGTGGACTCAATACCGAAAACCGCAAATCCTCTCCAGTACACGGACTCGAACGTTCCGAACAATCTTGCCTGGGATTACGCGGTGACGTCCCGGGACATCAACGGAAACGAGTCGGGCTTCTCCGAGACGGCCCTGGCGATTCCGGCTTCTCCACCCAGGAATTACCGTGAGTGCACGGTCCCCAATGGACCGAACACCCCCTACGTTTCAATGAGATGGGACCCGCCTCAAGGGAAGCCTTATCATCCAATCGATGCCTCGAATGTCAAGGGAGACCTCAGCTACCTGCAGGGGTATCACGTCCGCCGCTACAGGAAGGCCGTGGGCGGGGGCGGAAACTCGGACGCCAACCATCTGACGGAGGAGATCATCGGATCGACGTACTGGACGAACACCCTGTGCGAAATGACCCAGGCCGGTTGCAGCGCCTCAAACTTTGGTTCGGCACAGTGCTCTCCCTGGGATTCTTGCATCCAGATGGGGACCTGCATCCCCGGGGGCAACTTTTGCGTGCAGAACTCCGATTGCCAGGCAGGAGCAACTTGCACGCGGGGCCTCACGATTCCTGCGGACCCCTACCTTCTTCAGGACCCGGGGACCTCGTTCATCTACCCCCTTCCACCGGACCCGCACTACGACATGTGCAACATGGTGTCGTCGGTCTACAAGGTTTTTGCAAATGGCAATTGGCAGACCGTGGTCTCGGGGACAACCTCGAACTTCGACGTGACCAAACTGAGCAACGACCCAGCGAGCAGCGGTACGCGCTGCCAGCCGGCCGTGATCGATCCGACGAGCACGAGCGCCCCCGCATGCACCACGTCCGAGCCATCCCAAATCAGCGTTGCTCCTACTGCGGCACAGGCGCTGGACGCCAACAACGTACCGATCAACGGCAGCATCCATGTCTCCTGGACGGCCCCCGCTGACTTGACCAGGGTGGCGGGATACTACCTGTATGTGACCGAGGTCGTTTTGTTCAAGCAGGCGCCTTATGGATTCAGCAGCAGCCAGCCGTTCAGACCATTTATCACCTTAGGGCCGACTCAGACGTCCTACGACTTCAGCGACCTTGCCCGGGACTCCCGCGGGTATCAAGGTCAATCGAGCTTGTCTTCCGGCAACATCAAGTATCAGTTTCAGGTTGCCGTGTTCGATTACGAGGGTCGGGTGTCCGACCTCTCGCCGGCATCCACACTTCTCGGACTGTCGGCGACTTATCCGGCGAAGCCCGTGGGCCTCAAGACTGTGATCTGGACGACAAACGACGCCAATTCTGATGGTGGAAACGTCAGCCAGGGCATAAACATTTTTAACCTCTCCCCGAACCCACGCAGCATGGACGGGATCAAGCTGCAGTGGAAAACGGGCTACTGGACCGGCATTCAGGGCTTCCGCCTCTACCGTGCCACGAGTGAAAACGGAACCTACTGTGCCATTGTGAAGAACGTCGGCTCGGGCAACCCGGCGAACACCCCCCTCTGCATCGACTCGACCGCCTACTCGGACAGCCTCACGAGAAGTGTCAGCGAGACAGGGAACACCCGTTTCTTCCACGACAAGAACATCACCCCCGGCACTGTCTACTACTACAAGGTAAAGGCCGTGGGTGATTCTTCGTCGTCGACTTCGGAAACGAGCTTCTCGACGCCGGTGTCCGGAATGGCCCTCAAGCACGCCGATCAACCGTTGTCGCCGCCCCGGCACCTGAAGGCATGGGCCCCCACGGTGCCCACCATGGGCGGTGGCATCTATCTGCGCTGGTGCCCGAATCCGACCGACGAGGGCATCACGGGCTACAAGATTTACCGGAGCACGGTCAGCGGCGGCCCTTACACATGGATCGCGACGCTGACGAACCAAAGCCCGGATACGACGCTGACCGACTGCCTCGGAGGCTCGAGGAGGTGCGGCATCCAGAGCGGAGCAACCGGAGGGGCTCCGACCCTCAACGACCCGCAGCAAGCGCCATGCACCACAAGTCCCGGTGGAACCTGCAAGATTGTCGACTTTGGAGTGTCGTACCCCTTGACCTCGGACGGGGACACCCAGCAGCTGCAGAAGATATATTATTACGTGGTGACCGCGATCAGAGGGACCCAGGAGTCCGCCTATTCAGTTGAGAACGCGGGCTGGCCAAATTACTGCGCGGTCGGAACCTGCACCTGTTCGGGCACAAGCTGCTCGGGGACTTACTCTGAACGCTACGATCCCGACAACCTGGGCGACATTGCGTGCGACGACGAGATGTCGGAGCTTAGGGAACCCGACGACTCGTTGCCTCACATGGCCCAGGCCGGCCCGTCCCCAGGAAGTGCGTCGGACCCGGCCGATGCTCAGATGACGGCGCCCTATCGGTCGATCGGAGCTCTGGTGGGGAGCAGCGGCGGCCCTGGCGGCGCCGCCAGCCCAGCGGCGTCTCCGCGCTGGCTGTTCTTCCACGCCGACCATCTGGGCAGCCCGCGCGTGGTCACGGACTCATCCGGAAACGTGGTGAGCACGCACCACTACATGCCCTTCGGCGACGAGAAGCCGCTGCCCGTCCGAGTCTCTTCCGACAACAACAAATTTACGGGCCACGAACGCGACGTCGAAAGCGCGTTGACGGAAAACCCCGACGGGCTGGACTACATGTTGGCTAGGTACTATGGGTCGTCGCTCGGAAGATTTATGAGCGTCGATCCGGTGGGAGGGAATCTTGGCAATCCGCAATCCTGGAATCGCTACACGTACACTCTCAATAATCCTCTCAGGTATATAGATCCCCTCGGGCTCACGATCACAGCGTCCGGGACCAACAAGGCTGACTATTTGAAGAACCTCTCGAAGAAAACAGGGTGGAAGCTGAAGTATGACAAGAAGGGACACGTCCGGTTCGATGGCAAAGCGCCGTCGCAGCGAGGCCTCAGCGGTGCCAACGCTCAGCTCTATCAGGCTATTGAGGGCAAGGAGAACATCCAGATCAACACTGTCAGCGGGGATGCCAACGTGGATTTCGATGCATCCACAGGGGCTGGACAGCAGACGATCGATTTTGGGGATGTTAATCTCTTAGATAATCCGAGTAATCAAAGCGCGGCAACAGCTCCCAATGCAGTCGCCCACGCAACCATTGAGGCGCTTGCTACGGCGCAGGGGATGGCTGGAGCACACAGCTTTGCTTCGTCCTTGACTACGGAAATCGGTCCAGAGATCACCTACCCCACTCCGAACATTGGTGGAGGAATGTTGTACGGGGCAACGCTCAGGATGGGCGTTGGTAACGATCCATCACACACACTCAACGTCACCACCGAATTGGTCACCCCAATCAACCTCAACGCACCGTTACCTACGAGCCGCCAACCGCAACACATCGTCGATGTGTCGAGCACACCGTAACATGCCGATCGTGAAACAAATGTGGAGACGTCTGCTCTCACGGCAGTTGTTGGCGGTGCTCGTTGGCGCTGCGTTGGCTCTGTCGTGCGGTTCCGCTGTCCGACGGAGATCGTCGATTGATGCCGAAACCACTTCTGCGAAGCTGCGGGTCGTTCACATGGATCCATTTGAAATGTTTCAACTGACATCCTCACCTTTTCGCCAGTCCATTGTTACAGACGTACTCGATGATCCGACCGGTACCATTCGTGTTTCTCGCTTGAAGCTCAAGATTCTTTTTGGGTCAGCCCAAGAGGCGCCCTTCATTCGACACACCGAAGGGGGGAATGTTTTGGACGAGAGCGTCCTAGCACCGGGCGCCATCGTGACCGTTGTGCTCCCTCTCGGAACCGCAACAAAATGTCCGGCACCGGTATCGCCGGTCGATGGTCGTTACTTGGATCAAGACACCGCGGACCGTTATGATGATCTTCCATGCTTTGAGGTAGAGGCTCACGCACTCGGCCTGGTAAGAGGCGGCCAGGCGCCAACGGATGCCGCATCACAGCGAGGGAGTGAAAATAAGGTGCGCTGCGCGAGTCCGCGCTCGCCAAGCGGGGCTTAGGCCGACGTGACCCTCCGCGCGGAGCGCTCCGGTCCACGCGGCATAAGAGGCGCTTGGGCGAGACGCGGACCCCTCAAGGCCGACGGATAACCCAATGAGGACTTTGGGCGTTGCCGGGACTAGACATGTAACGCTGCAGAGCTGGTAAGGGAAGGCTCCTGTCTCTAGACAGGCCGGCTCGGAGAGATCACTCGTACCGCAGCGCCTCGATCGGATCGAGCCGCGACGCCCGCTGCGCCGGGTACAGTCCGAACACGACACCGACCAGCCCGCTGAACACGAGAGCCAGCACGACGATGCTCGGGCGGATCAGCATCGGCCAGCCGAACTGGGCGGCGAGACGCCAGGCGGCGAAGAGACCCAGAAGGGCGCCGGTGACGCCCCCCAGGATCGACAGCGACAGAGCCTCGGTCAGGAACTGGGCCAGGATGTGGCGGGGCTTGGCGCCGACCGCCATGCGGACGCCGATCTCGCGCGTGCGCTCGGTGACGCTCACCAGCATGATGTTCATGATGCCGATGCCGCCGACGACGAGCGACACGGCGGCGATGCTGGCCAGAAGGGCCGTCAGGGTCTTCGTCCCCTCCTGCTGGGCGGTGGCGATCTCGGTGAGGTTCCTGACCTGGAAGTCGTCGTCCGCCTCGGGGGGCAGGTGGTGGCGGTCGCGCAGGAGGCTCCTGACCTCTCGCTCGGCCTTCGACGTCGAGGCGGGGGAGGACGCTCCGACGAAGATCGAGCCGGCGATGAAGTTGTTCAGGCCGCCCTGGATCTTCGAGCGGAACGTGCTGACCGGGATGAACACCGCGTCGTCGTAATCCTGCCCCATGGGGGACTGCCCCTTCCGGACCATCACCCCGGTCACCTGGAACGGCATCCCCTTGATCCGCACCGTCTGGCCGATCGGGTCGGCCCCGGGACCGTACAGACGGTCGACGACGGTCGTTCCGAGCAGGACGACCTTGGTTGCGGCGTCGATGTCGGAGGCCGTGAACGACACTCCCGACGTCACCGGCCAGTTGCGGATCTCGAAGTACTCGGGGGTCACCCCGGTCACTGAGGTCGTCCAGTTCTGCTCCTCGCTGACGACCGACGCCGTCGAGCGGAGCTGCGGGGCGGCGTGGCGGACCGACGGGACTTCGGTCTGGATCGCCTTCAGGTCGTCCCAGGTCAGGGTCGGCTGCGATCCGAACCCGCCGAACACGCCGCGCTGCGAGGACGAGCCGGGCAGGACGATCAGGAGATTCGTCCCCATCGACGAGAACGCCTCCTCCACGCGCGCCTTCGCCCCTTCGCCGATCACGACCATGGCGATGAAGGCGGCGACGCCGATGATGATGCCCAGCGCCGTCAGGAACGAGCGCATGGTGTTGCGTCCGAGAGCGCGGAAGGCGACGCGCAGGACGGCCCAGGGGCTCATGGGACGACCTCGACAGGGCGGGCGGCGGCGGGCGCGGGCGCACCGGGAGTCACCGGGGCCTGCCTCTGGTCCGACAGGATGAGGCCGTCCTTCAGGTTGAGGACGCGCGAGGTCCAGGTGGCGATGTCCGGAGCGTGCGTGACCAGGACGACGGTCAGCCCCGCCTCGCTCAACCCGCGCAGAAGGGCCATCACCTCGCTGCTGGTCTTCGAGTCGAGGTTGCCGGTCGGCTCGTCGGCCAGCAACAGCCTCGGGTCCCCCACGAGGGCGCGCGCGATCGCCACGCGCTGCTGCTGCCCCCCCGACATCTGGCCCGGATGGTGCTCGAGCCGATCCCCGAGGCCGACCTGGCGCAGCGCCTCGATGGCGCGGCGCCGGCGCTCGGCCCCCGGCACGCCGGCATAGACCAGCGGCAGCTCGACGTTCTCCACGGCGCTGGTGCGGGATAGAAGATTGAAGCTCTGGAACACGAACCCCATGGTGCGGTTGCGGACTTCGGCGAGGGCGTTGCGGTTCAGCCCCGAGACCTCGCGCCCTTCGAGCAGGTACTGACCGGAGGTCGGTCGGTCGAGGCAGCCGATGAGATGCATCAGTGTCGATTTTCCGGAGCCGGACGCCCCCATGATCGACACGAACTCGCCTGCCTCGACGACCAGGGAGACGCCGGCTAGCGCCCGGACCTCGACCTCGCCGGCGTGGTAGACCTTGGTGACGTTCTCAAGCCTGATGAGCGGTCGGGTCGCCATGGCCGCAGTCCTACAGAGGCCGCCGGAAGGCCGGCGGCACGCCGCTTCCGGGTGTCACCGCTTCGGTGACCAGGGCGTCCCCTTCCTGCAGGTCTCCGTCGGCGATCTCGGTCACGCTGCCGTCCGAGAGACCGGTCTTGATGGCGACGGGGACGGGCGCCCCATCGCGCAGCACCCAGAGGACGCGACGGTCGCGCTCGGGGCGGGGGGCCTTCGCGGCGATCTCGGCCGGCGGCCGGAAGCGCAGGGCGGCGTTCGGGAACCTGAGGGCGTCGTCCTTCTCGGCATACGTGAAGGTGACGTTGGCGGTCATCCCCGGCCGGAGCCGCAGGTCGGGATTGTCCACGTCGATGACGGCGTCGTAGGTCACCACGTTCTGCACCGACTGCGGCGAGTTGCGGATCTGCCGGATCACTCCCTTGAAGTTTTCCCCCGGAAAAGCGTCCACGTTGAAGCTCGTGCGCATGCCGGGGCTCAGCTTGCCGACGTCCGCCTCGGAGACGTTGGTGTCGACCTGCATCTTCTTGAGGTCCTGCGCAATGGTGAACAGCGTCGGGGCCTGCAGCGACGCGGCTACCGTCTGGCCGACATCCACGTTGCGCGAGATCACGGTGCCGTCGATCGACGACGTGATGGTGGTGTAGCCCAGATTGACGTCCGCCTGATACAGGGTGGCCCGCGCCTGCGCCACCTGCCCGTCCATCGCCTGGACCTGCGCGTCGGCCGCCTGGGCGTTGGCGTCCGCAGTGTCGAGGTCCGACTGGGCGATCAGCTGTCCCTGCTCGACGAGGGACTTGGCGCGCACGTACTGCCTGTGGGCGTCGGCGGCCTGCGCCTTGGCCTTGGCGAGGTTCCCCTCGGCGGCCACCAGGTTCGCCTTCGCCTGCTCGACGGCCGCCTTGAAGAACTGCGGGTCGATCTTCGCCAGCACCTCTCCCTTGTGGACCGGGCTGTTGAAGTCGACGTACAGGTCCTGGATCCGTCCCGAGACCTGCGTCCCGACCTGCACCGTGACCAGGGCCGACAGGGTCCCCGAAGCGGTCACCTTCGCCACGATCTTGCCCCGCTCGACCTTGACGGTTTCATACTTTGCAGTCCCGGCTTTGCCCCGCCCTCCACCCAGGGACAGCGCGGCCAGCGCTCCCACGGCGGTCACGACGATGATGCCCGCGACCCAGGCGGTCCGACGCTTCATATCCTGTAACATACTCCGCTCACCTCTACCGTTCAAACGCCCCTTAAAGGGGGCCGGTTACACGGTGCATCGTCCCCGCGGATATAATCGCAGTCTCCGGGAGGCGACCCTGAACACCGTCGAGCTGAAGAAGATCCTCGAGCGCGTCCGCGCCGGCAGGATGAAGCCGGACGAGGCGCTCAGGCGTCTCAGGCTGTTGCCCTACGAGGACCTCGGCTTCGCCAAGGTGGACAACCACCGACAGCTGCGCCGCGGCTTCCCCGAGGTGATCTTCGGGGAGGGGAAGAGCGTGCCGCAGATCGTCGCCATCATGGGGCGGGTGGCGTCGAAGAGACAGCCGGTGCTGGTCACACGGGTCACGCCGGATGTCTACAAGAAGGTAAGGAGGCGCTACCGGGGAGCGCGCTACCACCAGCAGGCGCGGGCCATCACCCTGGAGGTGCCCGGCCCCAAGAAGACCCGGCCCGGGATCCTGGTCCTGGCCGCCGGGACGTCCGACCTGCCGGTTGCCGAAGAAGCGGCGGTGACCGCCGAGATCCTCGGGAACGACGTCGTGCGGGTGTACGACGTCGGCATCGCCGGCCTGCACCGGCTGCTCGATCACAAAAATGAACTGCTCCGCGCCCGGGTGATCATAGTCGTGGCCGGTATGGAGGGGGCCCTCCCAAGCATCGTGGCCAGCCTGGTCGATGTGCCGGTGATAGGAGTGCCGACCAGTGTCGGCTATGGCACCGGAATCAAGGGAGTGGCGGCCCTCATGGGGATGCTCAACTCCTGCGCGGCCGGTCTGCTCGTGGTCAACATAGACAACGGGTTCGGAGCCGGATATGCCGCCTCAAATATCAATTTGAATATCGAGAATCACTCCAATAAGATGTAAGGCAGTATCAAACACGCCCACGCTGATTTCCCTCCCACCCCTTAAGACTATCTGCAAGATTTTTGGCCTTTCTCTGGCCAGTTTCTTGACAACCCTGGGGTATGGTTCGTATATTAAGCATGCGTTGGTCTGTGGGCTTTGGTAATCCTATGTCGGTCCAAGTACTTCCACGGATCGGCATTATTTTAAGCGAAGGGGTTACTCGGCGGGCGATCCGGCCTGCAGCGGGCGCCCGGTTGGGTGTATCCGGAGCCCGGCGTGATTCGTCTAAAAGACCGTCCCTACGATTCTTTGAGAGGAGGGAGTTACTGAATGCCCCTCGTGAGGGTACGCGAGGATGAGTCCTTGGAGAACGCCCTTCGGCGCTTCAAGAGGAAGTGCGAGAAGTCCGGCGTTCTATCGGAGCTGAAGAAGCGCCAGCACTACCTGAAGCCGAGCCAGAAGAGGAAGATCAAGGCGCTGGCCGCCAGGAAGAAGGCGCTGAAGAGACTGGCCCAGGAAAGACGCTTCAGCGAGTGACCGGGGGTGGGCACGCGATGGGAGGAAGAGACAAGACGGATGTCGTCGAGGCCGTCAGGGCGCAGGCCGACCTGTGCTCGATTGTTTCGGATTACCTCCCTCTGAAGAAGAGCACCGGCTCGAAGTACCGGGCGCTGTGCCCGTTCCACGCCGAAAAGACTCCGTCTTTTTACGTGGACGCGGACAAGCAGCTGTTCTACTGCTTCGGCTGCAGCACCGGCGGGGACGTCTTCAAGTTCCTGATGCTCTATGAAAAACTGGAATTCCCCGAGGCGCTGAAGATGCTCGCGGCGCGCTACGGCATACCGATGCCCGAGCGTGTCGTCCCGGAAAACAGCGAACGCCACAGGGTCCTCGCGGTGAACCGGCGGGCCCTCTCGTACTTCCGCGACCAGCTCCAGCGGCCGGCGGGGGAGAAGGGACGCAGGTACCTGGCGGGCCGGGGGATCTCGCAGGGGACGATCGAGAGGTTCCTGATCGGCTTCGCACCCGAAGGCTGGAGCGGCCTGAAGGGGTCTCTCGAGAAGGCGGGGATCGCCGAAGGGCAGGCGACCCTGGCCGGTCTCCTGGCGCGGAAGGAGGACACCGGCCGGACGTACGACCGCTTCCGCGACCGGGTCATCTTCCCGATCGTGAACCTGGCCGACGAGACGATCGGCTTCGGCGGCCGGGTCGTCGGCGAGGGGGAGCCGAAGTACCTGAACTCTCCCGAGACGCCGGCGTTCAGCAAGGGAGAGAACCTCTACGGGGTCGGCTTCGCCCGGGAGGCCATCCGCAAGGAAGGGTACGTCGTCCTGGTCGAGGGGTACATGGACGTCATAGCGCTGCACCAGGCGGGTGTGGCGCACGCCGTGGCGACGCTCGGCACCGGCTTCACGACGGGGCACGTGCGGCTTCTGAAGAGATTCACCGACCGCGTCGTGGTCAGCTTCGATCCGGACGCGGCGGGCCGGGCGGCGACGCGCCGGTCGATCGAGGTCCTGCTCGAGAACGGCTTCGAGGTGAACGTCGTGTCGCTGCCGCCGGGGAAGGACCCGGACCTGTTCGTGAGGGAGGAGGGGGCGGAGACGTACCGCCAGAGGCTCCGGACGGGACTCCCGTACATCGAGTTCCTGACGCGGGAGACGGCGTCGCGTCACGACCTCAAGGGAACGCGCGGCAAGGTGGGGGCGCTGAACGAGATTCTCCCTTTCCTGGCGCGCATGGACAACCCGGTGCGCCGCGCGGGGCACGTTGAGATGATCGCGGAGGTCCTGGGCATCGAAGACCGGCTGGTCCTGCAGGAGCTGCAGGACGCCGTGCGTCAGCGCCGCAAGGGGCTGAAGCCCGAGGCGCTTGCTTCGGCGCGCGGGGCCTGGATCGTGAGCGAAGCGGAGTCGCGTCTCTTGAGGTCCGTGATGGATTCGGAGGACGTGCGCAGGCTGGTCCTGGACGAGATCGAAGACGGTGATCTCGAGATCAGCCGGATCGCGGAAGTGCTGAAGACGATCCGCGAGCTGGTGGTCAAAGGAGAAAACGTGACTTATCCTCGGGTGGCGTCCCTTGTGAGCGACGACGCCCGGGACATCATCACCAGGGTCGCGGCGCTGAATTATCCCCCCGCGACCCCGGAAGAAGGGCGCGCGTGCCTTTTAGGCCTGCGCGAGTCGCGACTGAAGCGACAGTTGGGCGACATACAGAAGCGGCTGGAAACCGCGGGGATGTCTGAGGAGAAGGACGACCTCTCCCGCCTGAAACTCGAACTGAGTAGACGAATCGAGGCGCTCCCCAAGGCCTCGTCGCTGTCCTGAAGAGGAGAACTCCCTTGGGTATCGAAGAGAAATACGAAGAGGTACGGCAGCTGATCAACCTCGGCCGGGAGAGGGGGTACCTGCTCTACGACGAGGTGAACGACGTGCTGCCCGAGGAGGTCCACTCCCCGGAAGACCTCGACGACATGTTCCTCCTGTTCGACTCCCTCGGCATCGAGATGGTCGATTCGGAGGAGAAGTACAAGGCCAAGCTCGAGGAGAAGGCCGCGGCCACCGAGAAGGAGGAGGCCGAGGAGACCAAGATCGATCTGTCCCCCGGGGCGCTCGAGAAGACCAACGACCCGGTGCGGATGTACCTGCGCGAGATGGGGACCGTCCCGCTGCTGACGCGCGAGGGGGAGGTCGAGATCGCGCGGCGCATCGAGCGCGGCGAGAAGAACGTCGTGAAGGCCCTGTCGCGCAGCCGCTACGTCATCAAGCAGCTCCTGGACTACGGCCACAAGATCCGCGACAAGGAGATCCGCGTCGAGGACCTGATCATGGTCACCGACGACGACGAGGAAGGCGCCGCCGAGCGCAAGCGCCGCCAGCTCCTCGACGCCATGACGCGCACGCAGCGCCTGATCCGCAAGCTCGAGGAGCAGGAGAAGCACCTGGCGCGTCTGACCGAAGGCTCGCGGCGCCACCGCGAGGTCCTGCACCACCTGGCGCGCACGCGGGTTCACATCGGCCTGGTCATCCGCGACATGGGGATGACCACCGGCAAGGTCAAGGATCTGTCCCGCAAAGTCAAAGAGACCGCGGTCCGGCTGCGGGATCTCGAGGACGACATCCGCTCGTACCACCGGCGGATCAAGCTGACCAAGGATCCGAAGGGACGCCGCGACCTGCGCGAGAAGGTGCGCGGGGCGGAGGAGGAGATCGCCCGGGTCGCCCGCGAGATGGACACGACCCCCGACGAGATCAAGATGACCGCCGAGGGGATCCGCGCCGGCGAGGCGATGGCGGCCCGCGCCAAGACCGAGCTGGTGGAGGCGAATCTCCGCCTCGTCGTGTCGATCGCCAAGAAGTACACCAACCGCGGCCTGCAGTTCCTCGACCTGATCCAGGAGGGGAACATCGGGCTGATGAAGGCGGTGGACAAGTTCGAGTACAAGCGCGGCTACAAGTTCTCGACCTACGCCACCTGGTGGATCCGCCAGGCGATCACCCGTGCCATCGCGGACCAGGCGCGCACCATCCGCATCCCCGTGCACATGATCGAGACGATCAACAAGCTCGTCAGGACGTCGCGCGCCCTGGTGCAGGAGATCGGCCGCGAGCCGACGCCCGAGGAGATCGCCAAGAAGATGGGCATCCCCGTGGCGAAGGTGCGCAAGGTCCTCAAAATCGCCCAGGAGCCTATCTCCCTCGAGACCCCGATCGGCGAGGAAGAAGACTCCCATCTCGGGGATTTCATCGAGGACCGCGCGGTGACGTCGCCGGTCGACGCGGTCATCCAGCTCAATCTCAAGGAGCAAACGCAGAAGGTCCTGAAGACTCTCTCCCCCCGCGAGGAGATGGTCCTCAAGATGCGCTTCGGCGTGGGCGACGGTAGCGAGCACACCCTGGAAGAGGTCGGACAATCCTTCGCCGTGACCCGCGAGCGCATCCGCCAGATCGAGAGCAAGGCGCTCCGCAAGCTCCGCCACCCCTCGCGCAGCCAGCGTCTGCGGGCCTTTCTGGAGAGCACCGGAGGGTAGCGCCCGGGAACGAACGCCGGAATAGGAGGGCGGGACGAAATGTCCCGCCCTTCTTGTTTCTAAGGAGCGGGATCGCAGGCGTCGCCGATGCCGTCGCGATCCATGTCGCTCTGGCCGGTGTTCGCCACGCCCGGACAATTGTCGCAGGCGTCGCCCACAAAGTCGCCATCTCCGTCCGCCTGGGCCGGGTTCGTCGTCCCGGGACAGTTGTCGTCGCAGCCCGTGCTCGCGCCCCCCGTGCAGCGATGGTCGGCGTACTGCCCGTCCATGTCGCCGTCGTTCAAAACACCGTCCTCGTCATAGTCCGTGAGGCTCACACCCCGGGTGAAGACATCGAAGTCGCCCAGGCGGGCGTCCGGCCAGAGCGGGAAGATGCGACCGCCGGCGATCGCGGCCCCGGTGTAGTCGCCGCCGAACGGGTTTCCCTTGCCCGAGCCGAACAGGCCGTCCGAGACCTGGATATTCGGTCCGAAGGATGTCCCGCCGTCGGTCGAGGTGGCCAGATACAGGGCGTAGAGCGCTCCGGTCGGATCGCCGCGGTGGTCGAGGAAGGTCACCTGCACGCCCCCGCCCGCGTCCACCGCCAGCCATTCGCCGTACTGATCGGCATGATTGCCGATGGCGTCATCGTTCACGCGCACGGGCGCGCTCCACGTATCGCCCCTGTCGTCGGAGAACGCCAGCATGATGTCGGCGTCTCCGAAGCGGGTGTCGGGCCAGGCGAGGTAGATCCGTCCACGGCGCGCGCCGTTCGTGAGATCGACGGCGGCCGCGGGGAAGATCATTCCGCGGAACGCCGAGTCCTGATAGGACAGGGACGGATCGGCGGGGTAATGGGCGGCCGCGACGTCCTGGGCGAGCCAGGTGACCCCGCCGTCCAGTGACCGGTTGAAGTTGATGGTGTTCTGATCGTTCGTGCTGACGACGTAGATTTCGCCGCCCGGACCGGAGAGGGGCAGGGGGCCGTCGCCGAAGGTCGTGGGGGAATGAGCGAGAACCGGGAGGGTGAAGGTCTGGCCGCCGTCGGTGCTCTTGACGAACTTGGTCCCGGACGCGTAATACACGACGTAGATCGCGCCGGTGACCGGATCGACCCCCATGAAAGGCTTGTCGATGAACGGCTCCGTCGCCGCCACGAACGGGCCGGTGAAGGTCGCACCCCCATCGGTCGAACGGAGCAGTCTGAGGCTCGACTTGGCCTGGCTCCCCGCGGACGAAAGCGCCAGGATGTAAAAGGTCCCGTTCCCGTCGGCCGCCACGGAGGGATCGGTGCTGCTGTTGATCTTGCCGAAATTCAGGCGGCCATTCTGCCAGGTCATCCCCCCGTCCCGGGTGAAGCCG
Source organism: Candidatus Dormiibacterota bacterium (assembly GCA_035635555.1). Taxonomy (NCBI): domain Bacteria; kingdom Bacillati; phylum Candidatus Dormiibacterota; species Candidatus Dormiibacterota bacterium. Next base: position 15,765 of record DASQAT010000013.1, on the reverse strand, counting down.
TACGCCACATTGCCTCCGCCCGACATCGGTCCGAAATCGATCCAGGCGGCGACCAGGTTCAGGGGATCGAGAGGATTGGCGGCGATGGGGGTCTCCACCTGGCCGCCCTTGAGGACGATGTTGACCCGGACATCGGTTCCGGACGGCGCGGCCGCGAGGAGCGTGAGCGCGAGACAGACCACACTCGAATACCGCACTGCGCTGGTCATGATTGTTCCCTCGTTTCTCTATGAGTACGCGGGAATGGGGCGGCCGCCAACCAAAATCTTGCGTCCGGCCCGAAAGGACGGGTTTCAGCGGACCCCGTGGCGCAGCCGCTCGGAGGCGGTGCGGCTGGCCACGATCTCGCTTCCATCGCGCAGCACGATGAGCAGGCGCCGGTCGTCGTACGGACGCAGATGATCGATGGCGTCCAGGTTGACGATGTGCGAGCGATGCACCTGCAGGAAGCGCTGCGGGTCGAGACGCGACGCCATCTCCTTCAGGCTGAGGTGCAGCAGGAACGCCCCGGCCGGGGTGTGGACCTCGGCGTAGTCCCCCTGCGCCTCGATGCGCCGGATGTCGCGGGCCAGGATCGGCACGATCCGGTCGCCGCGGCGGGCGAAGAGACGCGCCAGCGGCCCCGAGGCGAAGGCGGCCCTCGCCCGCTCGGAGGCCGGGACGCCGGCCGCGGCCATGCGCTGGCGCAGACGCTCCGCCGTCTTGAGGATGCGCTCGCGCCCGAACGGCTTCACCAGATAATCGAGCGCGCCGATCTCGAACGCCGCAACGGCATACTGGTCGTAGGCGGTGGTGAACACCACCTCCGGCGCGTGCCGCACCGACTCGAGGACACGCAGCCCCGTCATCTCCGGCAGCTGCACGTCGAGAAACACCAGGTCGGGCTTCATGCGATCGATCATCTCGACCGCCGTGCGGCCGTCGGCCGCCTCCCCCGCGATCTCGATCCAGTCGATCCAGCGCAGGTACTCGCGCAGGCTGCGGCGCGCCTCCGGCTCGTCCTCGACCAGGACCGCCGACACCGTGTCGGTGCTCATGCGGGCGACCCCGACGGGCCTGTGTAGGGAAGAGTCACGCTGGCGCGGAACCCGCCCGGCGCCGAGCGACCGGTCTCCAGGATGGCGGCGCCGCCGTAGAGCGCCGCCAAGCGCTCGCGGATGAGATGCAGTCCGATCCCTGCTCCCTTCGGCGTCCCCTCGCTGCGCGCGACCACAGGCCCTTGCGGCGGCGGGCCGTCGTCCTCGACCGCGAGCACGAGCGAAGACCCGGCGCGCCGGGCGGAGACCACGATTGTGCCCCCCTCGGCCCGCGGTGCGATCGCGTGGCGCACGGCATTCTCGACGAGCGGCTGCAGCGAGAACGCCGGCACGATGGCATCGAGGAGCCCCTCGTCCGCCTCGAGGCGCGACCGCAGGCGATCGCCGAGCCGCAGACGCTCCAGGGACAGGTAGCGGTCAACGAACTCCCACTCTTCGCGCAGGCGGACTTCGTCCAGCCCCTGGGACTGCACGCGCAGCGCGTAACGCAGCACGTCTCCCAGCCGCTCCAGGGCGGCCTCCGCCGTCGCCGGTTCGCGCGCCACCAGTCCCATCAGGGTGTGGAGAAGATTGAGGATGAAATGCGGGTTGAGCCGGGCCCGCAGGGCCGCGAGCTGCGCCTCGGCGCGCAGCACCTCGGCCCGTGCCGCACGGCGCTGCAGCTCGACGGCGTTGCCGATGCCGCACAGGGTGGCGTACACGAACAGCGAGCCGAGCCCCTTCCAGGCGAAAGTCTGGAGCCCCGGGGGCGGGCCCCAGACGCCGGTCGTCAGGCGCTGCTCGAGGACGAACTCGAGCACCGACCCGGTGGAGGACAGGGCCACGAACAGGCCGCCCCCCGCGGCGTGGCGCAGGAGAAATCGCCACGGCGGGACGCGCCCCCAGGGGACGCGTCGCGTGAACCACAGCGCGAACGGAGCCAGCAGGCAGTCGGGCAGGACGCCGAACAGGGCCCACCTCGCCGCCACCCAGAAGGTGTTCTTCGAGGAGATCAGGACCGCGGTGACTTCGACCGCCCAGTAGGAAAAGCAGCCGAAGGCCCATACTCCCAGCGCCGCGAGCCCACCGCCCGGACGGGGGGAAGCAGGCTCCTCGAGACGCAGGTCCTCGGTGGCTTCGCGCACGAACGCATTATGCCTCGGTCCGTCCCGGCAGGGGCGCCGCCCGCCGGCCGGACCGGCCGTTCAACGCGCTCCTGCGCCCCTCCGCCGAAGCGGCGGCACGACCGGGCGGAATCTGCCGTACTTTCCGATCGCGCGGGGCGGTCTCCCGCCGTCGAGAGGCAAGCCGCGCGCATCCTGGGAGGTGACTGATGTCTCGAACGGCAGCCTGCACGTTCATCGTCCTGCTGGCGCTGGTCGGCACCGCCGCTGCTGTCCGTGGCCCGGCCGCGGCGGCGTCCATCGACGACTTCGAGGACCGCGACCTTATCGCCGCCACCGGCTCGGCCTGGGTTCCCATAGGGGACGATCTCCTGGGCGGAAAGACGATCCTGCACCTGGAAGCGATACGGGGCGGTTCGGATGGATCACGCGGGGCGCTCCGTCTGAGCGGTACCCTCGGCGATGGGGCCGACTCCTTCGGCGGGGCCTGGACGGCGGTCGCCGAGGGGGGGCGCGCGGCCGACGTGAGCCGGTTCTCGGGTCTGAGGCTGCGTCTGCGCGGCGCCGGAGATGTGCAGGTCGGCGTCCGGGGCGGTCCGTTCGCGAAGTCGGTGAACTTCATGGCCAGGGTGAAGGCGGGAAGCGACTGGAGCACGGTGGAGATCCCCTTTTCCAGCCTGCAGCCCCAGGGAAAGGGGCTCGAGAGCGAACGCTGGGATCCGCGCGAGGCCCGCTGGTTCGGCGTGCAGACCGTCCCCGGAGCCTCCGGTCCGTTCGCCATCGAGATCGACGACGTGGCGTGGGCCGGTGGTGACGGGTCCGGGGGGATGCCGACGCCCGCGGCGGGGGAGCCTGCGACCTCCCGCTCCTTGATCCCGGATGACGCGGCACCGCTGCGGAGGCTGCCCTGGCGACGGCTTGCCCTCGACGGCCAGGGGGACGGGCGCCAGGGGCTCCCCGACGCGCGCGCCCTGTTCGTGGCCCCCGACCCTGCCCGGTCTCTGGCCTGGTTCCGGATCGACCTGCAGGATCCCCCGCCCCCCGGCTGGATCGGGGTCAACCTCGCGATCGATTCGGACGGCGACCCCGCCGACGGACCGGCCTGGTGGGGGAAGAACACGGCGTTTCACCTCGATCGTCTGGTGACCGCCTGGGTCTTCCGCGCGGGCGGCCGGTACGAGGGGACGGTCGGCATCGCCTCGGGAGACGAGGTGACGGCGATGCGCCTGACCAACCAGGCGGAGGTCCACCTCTCCGTGGATCGTTCCCTGAAGCGGGTCTACCTCGGCGTGCCGTCCGGCCTGGTCGAGGCCGGCGGGTCGCGGGTCGTCGCCGCCGTCGGTTCGGCGATGTTCTTCAGCGATGACCTTCCGAACGACGGTGCGGCCTCCCTCGATGCGGCCGCGTCCTCCCTCGAGCCGGCCGTCCCGCCCGGAACGGGGGTGCGTCCATGACTGTTGAAGGGTACGGGGAAGGTGTTTCGGCGGCGTACCCGGCGGCATCAGGTTGTACAATATCCGGCGCAACCACCTTGCCGGGTCGAGTGTTCGGCCGGGACGCTCCGGAGGGGGCGCCGGCTGGAAGAGGATGGAGGCCTGTTCTGATGGCGAAGAGAATGCTCATCATGCTCCTGGTCGTGGCGGCCTTCATCGCGACCATGGGATTCGTGAAGTACAGACGGGACCAGACCGCCAAGGCGCAATTCGGGTCGTATCAGCCGCCCCCGGAGGCGGTCACCACGGTCATCGCCCAGAAGGAGGAGTGGCAGGGGTCGCTCGGGGCCATCGGGACGGTGGCGGCGGTGAACGGTGTCATGGTCAGCGCCGATCTCCCCGGCGTCGTCCAGAAGATCGCGTTCGGATCGGGGGACCGGGTCGAGTCCGGCCAGCTGCTCGTGCAGCTCGACACGCGCCAGGAGCAGGCGCAGCTCGCCGCCGCCACGGCGAAGCTCGAGCTGGCGCGCATGAACCTCGACCGGATCCGCGGCCTCAGGGAGGAGGGGATCAACTCCCAGACCGAGTACGACACCGCGGTGGCCGAGCAGAAGCAGGCGGAGGGGGTCGTGGGTGAGGTCGGCGCCACCATCGAGCGCAAGACCATCCACGCGCCGTTCTCGGGAATCCTCGGGATCCGCCAGGTGAACCTCGGGCAATACCTGAAGAGCGGCGATCCGATCGTCCAGCTCCAGTCGCACGATCCGATCTACGTGAACTTCGACGTCCCGCAGCAGGAGTTGGTGCGGGTGCGGGTGGGCGGTTCCGTGAGCGTGACGGCCGAAGGCCCTCCTCCGATCGAGCTGACGGGGAGGATTACGGCGATCGACTCGGTCGTCGACGAATCCACCCGCAACGTCCGGGTGCAGGCCACCTTCGAGAACCGCCAGGGACGGATCCGGCCGGGCATGTTCGTCACGGCGCGGGCGCTCCTCGACGCCAGGGAGCCGGTCATCGCGCTGCCGGCCTCGGCCATCAGCTACGCGCCGTTCGGCGACTCGGTCTTCGTCGTCGAGGACGTGAAGGGTCCGAACGGTCAGTCCTACCGCGGCGTGCGCCAGCAGTTCATCAAGATCGGCAGCGCGCGCGGCGACCAGGTCGCGGTCCTGTCGGGGATCTCGGCCGGGGCGGAGGTCGTCACGTCGGGCGTCTTCAAGCTGCGCAACGGGGCGGCGGTGGCGGTGAACAACGCCACGCAGCCCTCGAACAACCCGGCGCCGAAGCCCGAGGACAACTGATGAAGCTCACCGATCTCTTCATCCGTCGGCCGGTCCTGGCAATCGTCGTCAATCTGGTCATCCTGATCGCCGGCCTGCAGTCGATCCGCACGCTGGCTGTGCGGCAGTACCCCCGCAGCGACGTCGCGGTGATCAACGTGACGACCGCCTACGTCGGCGCCAGCGCCGATCTCGTGCGCGGCTTCATCACGACCCCTCTCGAGCGGGTCATCGCCAGCGCCGACGGCATCGACTACATCGAATCGACCAGCGCCCAGGGCGTCAGCACGATCACCGTACACTTGAAGCTGAACTACGACACGAACGCCGCTCTGACGCAGATCCAGGCGAAGGTCGCCCAGGTCCGCAACACGCTGCCCCCCGAGGCGGAGGCGCCGATCATCGATCTGCAGACGGCGGACGCCCAGTTCGCCGCGATGTACATCGGCTTCTCGTCCGCCATCCTCGATCAGAACCAGATCACCGACTACCTGACCCGGGTCGTCCAGCCGAAGCTCAGCGCCGTCAGCGGGGTGCAGCGCGCCGACATCCTGGGAGACCGCACGTTCGCCATGCGGGTCTGGCTCAAGCCGGAGAAGATGGCCGCGCTGCGCATCTCCGCGACCGACGTAAGGACCGCCCTGGCGCGCGGCAATTATCTCTCCGCCCTCGGCCGGACCAAGGGCTCCATGGTGTCGGTCAACCTGATCGCCAACACCGACCTGAAATCGGCCGAGGAGTTCCGCCAGATCGTGGTCAAGGAGGAGAACGGAGTCATCGTGAGGCTCGGCGAGATCGCCGACGTGGTTCTCGGGGCCGAGAACTACGACACGGACGTGCGGTTCAGCGGCCAGACGGCCACGTTCATGGGGATCTGGGTTCTCCCGACCGTCAATTCGCTGGAGGTGGTCAAGCGGGTGCGCGGGGCTCTGCCCGAGATCCAGGCGCAGCTCCCCGCCGGGATCAAGGCCGGCGTCGCCTACGATTCCACGGTCTACATCGAGAACGCCATCGACGAGGTGCTGAAGACCCTGGGCGAGACCCTGCTCATCGTCATCGTGGTGATCTATCTCTTCCTCGGCTCGGTGCGCGCCGTGATGATCCCGGTGGTCGCCATCCCGATCTCCCTCGTCGGCGCCGTCTTTCTCATGCTCGTGGCCGGCTTCTCGATCAACCTGCTCACGCTTCTGGCCATCGTGCTGTCGGTCGGCCTGGTCGTCGACGACGCGATCGTCATGGTCGAGAACGTCGAACGCCACCTGAGCATGGGACAGCGGCCCATAGAGGCCGCCCTGGCCGCCGCCCGCGAGCTCGTGGGTCCCATCATCGCCATGACCATCACCCTGGCCACGGTCTATACGCCGGTGGCCATCCAGGGCGGACTGACCGGGACGCTGTTCCGCGAGTTCGCCTTCACGCTGGCGGGCGCCGTCATCGTCTCCGGCATCGTGGCGCTGACCCTCTCTCCCATGATGGGCTCGAGGCTCCTGCGCTCGGGCGACACCGAGCGCGGCTTCGCCGGCCTGATCAACCGGCGTTTCGAGGCCTTGCGAAGCATGTACACGCGCCACCTGTCGCGGACCCTGGCGTTCCGGCCGGTCGTGCTGGTTCTGTGGGCGATCGTCGTGCTGCTGATGGTGCCGTTCTACATGTTCTCCCAGCACGAGCTGGCCCCCACCGAGGACCAGGGATTCGTCTTCGCCATCATCCAGTCCGCCCCCAACGCCACGCTCGAGCAGACGATGCTTTTCGCGACCAAGGTGGGCGAGGTGTTCGGGTCGTTCCCGGAGAGCGACATCACCTTTCAGATCACATCGCCCGGCGGTGGATTCGGCGGCATGGTCCTGAAGCCCTGGAGCCAGAGGAAAAAGACCGCCGAGCAGCTCAAGATGGAGGCGGCCGGCGCTCTCTCGAAGCTTCCGGGTGTGCGCATGATTCCCCTGTCACCTCCGCCGCTGCCCGGCAGCGAGGGCTTTCCGGTCGAGTTCATCGTCGGCTCCACGGGCGAGCCGGCGCAGATCGCCGATCTGGCCGGCCAGCTGGTCAGAAAGGCGTACGCCAGCGGCCTCTTCATGTATGCGGACACGGATGTCAAGTTCGATCAGCCGCAGACCGAGGTCGTCTTCGACCGCGACAAGGTGCGTTCGCTCGGAGTCGACATGAGCCAGGCCGGGGCGGATCTGTCGACCCTCCTCGGCGGCAACTATGTCAATCGCTTCAGCATCCAGGGGCGCAGCTACAAGGTCATCCCTCAGGTCAAGCGCTCGGAACGGCTCACGACCGATCAGCTCAAGGACATCTACGTCACGGGCCCCGAGGGCCGGCCGGTCCCGCTGTCGACCTTCGCGACGCTCCGGACGAGCACGCAGCCCCGCGAGCTCAAGCGCTTCCAGCAGCTCAACGCCGTGCGCATCCAGGGCGCCATACCGCCCGGCGTGTCGCTCGACCAGGCGCTGGGCTTCCTCGAGAATGAGGCGAAGGCCCTCCTGCCGGCGGGATACAGCGTCGACTACGCAGGCGAGTCGCGCCAGCTCCGCACCGAGGGGAAGAAGTTCCTCGGCGTCTTCGTCCTTTCGGCCATCCTGATCTACCTGGTCCTCGCGGCCCAGTTCGAGAGCTTCCGGGATCCGTTCATCATCCTGGCCGGCTCCGTGCCGCTCGCCCTCTCCGGCGCCCTGCTCTTCTCGTTCCTCGGCCTGACGACGCTCAACATCTACAGCCAGGTCGGTCTCATCACCCTGGTCGGCCTCGTCTCGAAGAACGGCATCCTGATCGTCGAGTTCGCGAACAAGCTGCAGGAGCACGGAAAGGCTCCCCTCAACGCCATCATCGAGGCGGCCAGCACGCGTCTGCGCCCCGTCCTGATGACGACCGCCGCCACCGTGGTCGGCCATCTGACCCTGGTGTTTGCCACCGGTCCCGGCGCCGGCGCACGCAACAGCATCGGCATCATGCTCGTCACCGGCATGATCATCGGGACCGGCTTCACCCTGTTCGTCGTCCCGTCGATCTACATGTTCGTGGCGCACCGGCAGGCGCTTGCGAGCGCGCCGCTGCGGGGAGAGTCTGAGCCTGCGGCGGACCTGGAGACCGCCGCGGTCTGAGACGGTACACCTCGACTCCGTCGCGATCGAACACCCTGTCGCACTGTTGCAGCACCTCGTCTATGTGGCGGAACATGCAGGGGCGTCTCACCGCGTCGATTCCGAAGCTTTCCCGGAAGAAGTCGTCCACGATCACCCAGTCCGGCACCTTGCCGCTGTAGTAGCCGAGCAGGTTGTCGCTGAGCAGTCCGCGATCGAGTCCGACGCCGAACGCGCAGGCCACGCTGCCCATCACCGTCTCATCCGGTCTCGAGTGCTCTCGGACGTAGGTCATGGCCGGGTCATACCGCCGGCCGTATGTGTTCTGGCCGGCGCGCAGGACGGCTCCTCCCACCTGGAGGGCCAGAAATCCGGCGACGCACGCGGTCGCGATCGAGGCGGCCGCACGACCGCGCGCCAGGACCCATCCGACGAAGAAGGCCAGGACCGATCCGTACAAGGGCAGAGCATGGATCAGGTAGATGGCGCCCCTCTGGCCCTCCCCGAACGTCAGGAAGAGGAACACGACCGCGAGCAGGCCGAAGACGGTCCCGAACCCCCGGCTCCTGCGGATGGCGGGGATCGCGAGCGAGCCGGCCAGGCCCGCGGCATAGACCGCCAGGATGATCGCCTTGAGATAGATCGGGCCGGTGTTGCCCGGCGTGTGCTCCTTCAGCCCGAAGGCGCGCAGGTAGCGCTGGCCCAGCTCGGTCCAGAGCGCCGTCGCCGGATGAAGGAGCGCCTGCCCGCGGTTCCCCACCCCCAGGTTGAACATGAACTGGGTGAGGAAGCCGGAAGGGTCCCGCAGGATGTAGAGTCCCCAGGCCGCTCCCCCCGCGACGTACGGAACGAGCGCGAGGCCCATCCCCCTCCAATCGACGCGCCGGCGATCCCGCGCGAGGAGAAGCAGCAGGCCGAGCAGGTAGACGATCCCCAGCGGATGGCTCAGCCCGGAGGCGACGATCGCCGCGTTCGAGGCGAGCAGAGCGGCGCCGACCGAACGCTCCCGCAGCGTCAGGTACAGCGCCAGTCCTGCGGCGCCGAATCCCGCGCAGATCATGTCGTAGCGGGCGGACGAGGCGGCCATCAGATACGCGTAGTCGGTCATGATGAACAACGCGGCCAGGTACGCGACGGCTCTTCTTCGGGTGAGACGCTCGAGAATGATGAACCACGACAGGCCCGCCACCAGTCCCATCAGGATGGAGGGCAGCCTCATGGATACGAGGTGGAATCCAAACACCTTGAACGACAGGGCCTGCAGCAGGATGCCGACGGGCGGATTCCAGTAGGTGTGCTCGTTGATGCCGCGCAGGCCGCTGCTCTGCTCGTCGACCAGTGTCGTTCCCATGAATCCATGGAACGCCAGGTTGTAGGCGGGACTCGCTAAACTCCCTTCATCGCTCCACGGCTGCCTGGTGAATGACAGCAGGACCGCGAGCAGGACGAAGAGGAGGAGGAAGGCGGCCGTCAGACCGGCCCTGGGGCGGCGGTAACGCTCCTCCTGCAGGAACTCGAGCAGGAACACGCCGCCGCGGGCCGCGCCGGATCGCGGCCACGCGCGCCCCGCGGGCAGCGCGACCTCCGCGGACGTCATCTCCATGGCGCTCCATGATTCCTCGCCCGTGCGGAGGACGCATTAGGGTCTTTGCTCGATTGTGCGGGGGCAGGATCCCCGAGTCTTCCTAGGCACGCATCCAGGCGATGCAGCGCTCGAGCTCCCGACGCATGGCCGCGGCGGACGGCGCGTGCCACCTCGAGCCGTGGCCGGGGAGGACCCACTCGAAGCTGTAGTCGAGCAGGCGCTCCATCGAGCGGATCTGCTCGGTCCAGGAGTACCAGCAGGCGTCGCGGAACGCGATGAGCCGCCGGCGCTCCGGCGACCAGGCCAGGTGATCCCCGGTGAACAGGAAGCGATCGCGGTAGAGCAGGACGGCGTGGCCGCGCGTGTGCCCCGGCACCGGGATCGCCAGCAGGTCCCCGGCCAGGCGCACCGGCTCGTTTCCGGGAATACGCCGCTCGACGCCTGCGGTTCCGGGCGTCACGTCGTCCGCGTGCAGGACGCGCTCGCAGCCGAAGCGGCGATGGAACGCCTCGTGGTCGGCGACGTCGTCGCGGTGCGTCAGGAACATGATGCGGGCGCCCCCCATCTCCTCGATGCGCTTCAAAAGCGGCGCCGCGGCGCGCGGCGAGTCGACGATGACGTTCCCCTCCCTGCGGCGGACGAGATAGCTCCAGGCGCCGAACGAATCCTCCGAGGTGAACCCGAGGAAGGAGACCTCCTCCGCGATCGACTCGGGGAAAGCGTCGACACCGGGCCCCGCGTCGAGCCGTGACACGGTGCCGATCGACGCGGTAGGGCACGCGACGAGCGCCATCAGGGCGCGCAGCCGTTCGGACGCGTCTGCGGGCTGGCGCGACACGAACGAGTGATCGTCCGCCGGGGCGAACAGGCCGGGGGCGATGCGCGTGCAGGTGTCGCAGTCGATGCAGGATCGATCGACGTAGAAGTCGCCCGGAGCGTTGTCCGGCAGTCTTTCGGAGAGCCTGGCCATGACTCGAGTCCTGGCACCCGCGCTACGGCCGCGGCGCCTCTTCAGGAACGATGGCGAGGTCGAGCTTCGCGGTGCCGCGCAGCACCGTGAGCGTGGCGCGCGCCCCGACGCGGGCGTCGGTCAGGATGCGGTGCAGGTCGTCGATGCCGGCGACCGGCTGGCCGTCGAGGGCGACGATCAGATCCCCGTCCTGGAGACCGGCGCGCTGCGCCGGGCTGTCCGCTTCCAGCGAGACCACCAGGATGGCGCTGTCGTGCGGCAGACCGTGGAAGCGCACCACCCGCCGGTGCAGAGGCACGTTCTGCCCGGCCACGCCGATGAAGGCGCGCGCGATCTTCCCGTCCTTGATCAGGCGGCCGGCGACGAACTTCACGGTGTCGATGGCCATGGCGAAGCAGATCCCCTGCGCCGGCAGGATCACGGCCGTGTTGACGCCGATGACTTCGCCCGCGGAGTCGACGAGCGGCCCGCCCGAGTTCCCCGGGTTCAGAGCCGCGTCGGTCTGGATGACGTTGTCGATGAGCCGGCCCGAGCCGGAGCGCAGGGAGCGTCCGAGGGCGCTCACGACACCGGTCGTCACGGTGCACTGGAAGCCGTACGGGTTGCCGATGGCGATGACCACCTGGCCCGGGCGGACCGATCGCGATTCCCCCAGCCGCGCCGCCAGGAGCCCCGGCGCCTGCACGCGCAGGACCGCCAGGTCGGTGTTGGGGTCGTCCCCCACGATCTGCGCCGGCAGGCGCCGCCCGTCGTTGAGCGTCACGTCCACGCGGGCCGCACCGCTCACCACGTGACTGTTGGTCAGGACGAACCCGTCGGGGGTGAACACGAATCCCGAGCCGGTCCCGGCGCGCACTTCCCGACCGGCTTCCGCACCGCCCGCCGGGCCGGACGCCTGGCCACGGACCCGGACGTTCTTGTAGACGTCGATGTTGACGACCGACGGGCTGACCTTCTCGACAGCGCGGATGACGGTGCGCGAGTACTCGTCGAGCAGGGCACCGTCGTCGCGTCCGGAAGACTCGGACGGGCCGGTCGGGGGCTGCCCGGTCGCTCCGGCCGCCTCTTCCGACACGAGAGACAATCTGTCACGCATGGAGGCTCCCTCAGAACGAAAAGTTAGATGCCGCGACCCGGCTCAAGGTTTCGACTTCCGGCTCCACCTGTCGAAGGTCTTGAACATCACGAATCGCACGTCGCTGCCGCCGCCCGAGCGGCCGGGGAGGGACGATTCGATGGCGCGCCCGTAGCGCACGTTCATCAGGGTGCTCCAGGGTCCCGAGAACTCCAGGGCCAGACCGGCGCCGATGACGCGCACGTAGCCGGGGCCGAAATCATCGACGCTCTGGATCCACCCGGCCTGCAGGCCTGTATCGATGCGCAGGACGTCGCGCACCGTGAAGGCGTAAGTGGTGTCGGCGACCAGACCGCGGTCGAAGTGGAAGCCCGAGCCGTTGAAGCCGCGCACGCGGGCCGAGCGGAAGTCGCCCAGCTCGAAGCGCGAGAAACGGTCGAGGCTGCGCCCGTCGAAACCCGAGAGTCCGAGATTCACCTTCCGGAACTCCCCCAGGTACAGCGCCTTCCTGACGTCGAAGCCGAGACGGGTGTAGTCCCTGTCGCCGGGGCTGAACGGGTTCCCGGGCAGTCCCCAGGGCTCCCAGGCGCTACGGCGGGCGTGCTCCCCCCACGCCCCGAGGGCGTACCCCTTCCGGTTGAACTCGCCGCGCAGGAGAAGCCCGGTTTCCACGGTGGTCACCGGGATGACGAACGCGGGGTCGGTATCCTTGCGTCGGGCGAAATCCATGTAGGTGGTCCGGCCCTGCAGCGTCCATTTCAGGAAGCGGCCCATGGGCAGGGCGAATGACGCCTGCACCTGCTCCCGGTAGACGTCGACGTTTTCGCCCGATGTCGAGTCTACCTCGCGGGCGATCTTGTCACGTATCGGCACGCCGATGAGAGTTGCCTGGGCGGTGAACGCGACGGGTGTGCGGTCTGGGCCCGGGTTGGTGACGTGCGGGTCGGTCCAGGACAGATCGACGAACGGACCGGCCCAGGCGATGTTGAGCTGTGTCCCGGTGTCCCGGTAGTTGAAGTCGAAGAAATTCACTCCGGCGAACGGCGCGCTGGGGATCCCGGTGTCCCCCACGCTCACGCCCATCACCAGGAAGGTGTTGCGCGGGGTGCTGGCGCTCGTCAGGATCTCCTCCCGCCCGGACGCATCGAGCTTGTAATACCCCTCGTCGGTCTCGCGGTACAGGGGGCGGCCCGACCCGTACGCCCCGGCGAGATGCCCGCGGAAGTCCTCCTGGTTGATGGCGAACTCGCTGTAGCGCGCCTCCCTCTCTACTTGAAGGTTCTGTCCGAGGACCTCGAACACCATCTGGCCGTCCACCGCCTGCGGCAGCCAGTAGTCGCCGTCCGCGCCCGGCACCGGGCCGAAGTGGTAGGTGATCTGGTTGGAGCGCAGAGGATCCTTGAGGCCGGTCTGCACCGCCTCCATGCGGACGCGCGTGAACAGCACGGCGTCGATGGAGATGCGCCCCTCGTAGAGGCTGAGGCCGGCGACCCTTGGCTCGAACGCGATGACGTAGCAGTCGCGCCCATCCACGCGGTCGCGCTTGACGAGGGTGTAGCGGTACCCCTCGTCGAGCGTGATGGTGAGGGGGACCTCCTTCACCTTGTCCGGCTGGATGAACGGCAGGTACGGCGGCTTCTTGCCGCGCCAGCGCGCCCCGTCTACGTAGAGATCGGTCTGCTCGTAATCCTGCTTGCCGTCGTGCACGTACAGCCTGTTCTCGCTCAGCACGTCGACCGACTGCGCCACGGCTGCGATGGTGTAATGGATCGCCACGGAGGCGCGCGCCTGATAGTGCTTCAGGCGCACCGCTTGTGCTGTGCTCGTCTGGCGCTCGAGGGCGATGATTTCCTCGGCGCTGAGCTCGGACGTCGCTCCGATTTGAGCCTCCTGGAGGGGCAGGCCCGCGGCGGCCCGGCGGAAGCGCAGCAGCAGGCCGGTCGATCGGATCGGCGCGAAGATGACCCTCCCGGCGGCCACGTTGACGCCGATCGGCACCACGCTCCCGGTCTCGGGGTCGAGGACATCGGCCGACTCGACTGGGAAGCGCAGCGGGAACCGGACCGTGGACGTCTCGGGTCCGCTGGCGAGGGCTGTCCCCGGAGCGTCGTAAACCGCTACACCGTCGCGGCTGCGCGGATCGTAGAACCCCGTGACCCGGACGGCGGACGTGACGGCGGGTGAGACCGAGGTCGCGGCCGGATCGAACGGCAGGGCAGCGGGCGCAGCCGGGGTAAGGGCCGGTGGAAAGAGCGACCGCAGCTCGGAGAGGAAGCCGGGGAGTCCCGGCGGGTACGGCGGCGCGAACAGGACCGTATCGGCGCCGGCGGCCCGCGCCTCGACGTACACGCGCAGTGCTGCCGAGCGCGGGGTGTCTCGGTCGATCGCCGCACCGACGACCCAGACCGCGGCGTTGGCGTCCAGCCGATCGCGCAGGTCCGCAACCGCGCTGAGAGACGCAAGGTCACGGGCGGCGAGGACATCCAGGTAGGGGGCCGCGTCCTGGTCGTAGAGCTCCTGGAGCCAGCCGGCGTCTTCGGCTCCCAGCCCCGCGGAGACGACGCGCGCCCGTGGATCCGCGGCGCGGATCGCCACCGCGGCGTGCTTGAGGAGATAGGCGTAGTCGCGCGCCCTCCCGTCCGGCGCCCCGCGTTCGAGGATCTGGTACGCCGCCACGCGGCCAGCGGCGTGGCGCGCGAAAATCCCCGCCCGCGCCGCCCACGCGTCAACCTCGGCCGGTGCTGAACTCTCCCATCCGGGGAGCGGGATCCCGACGGCGATGCGCAGCCCCGCGGCCGCTGCGGTGTCGAGGACCGGATCGATCCGCTCCGGAGCCGCGAGCGCGTCGGCGTCGATTCGGATCAGGACCGCACAGGGGGCATCGGCGGAGCGGCTGCGCAGATCACCGGGCAGCGGTTCCCTGTCCTGGACCACGATCCCGACCATCCCCGCGTCCAGCGCGTGCCGCGCCGGGACGGGCGGAGCCTGCGCGATCACCCCGTTCGTCGCGAGTCCGGCCGTCAGGCAGGCGCACAGAAAGCTCGCGGCGGGCGACGAGGAAATCGACCCGTTCCGCGGCTCTCCTGATGCGGATGAGGGCAAGGGGAAGCGTCCTTTCCCGGGCACGCGCCAGCGTATCATTGTCGCGGCCTTCAAGGAATTTCCGCACGGTCCTTCAGAGAAATCCGCCCTCTGAATCGGGCTTCTCCTGATTGCGGGTGGCCGCCCCCCGTCGTACAACCTTTGTCCAGATCGGGAACGTAACCGACGGGCACCAGCAGCCCGGTATCCCCGAGGTCCTCCCCGTCAGGCACCCCGCCAAATCCAGGGGAGCGCCGCCGGTCATGGATGTGTCGGCGCTCCCCGCCCAGCCCCCTTCGGCCGGTGACCCGCAGTCTCCCGGACCGTCGTCGCGCCGGCCGGCTACGGGTTCGAGGCGATGTCGGTGCCGGGAATCTCCGGACGACGATTCAGCGTCCTCACCCATGGTCCCGCCGGCCGCCCCGTTGTACAACGGGATCCGGAGGCTTGCATGCGCGAAGTGCCTCGGGGGAGAAGGGTGGATCGCGCGACGTGTCACGCGGCCCCGCTTTCGTCATCGGCTCGATCCGGGTGCTCCTGGCCGACTGCTCTCCGGCCGGCCGCAGGCGCATCCGCAGGACGCTGATGCGGATGGGAGACGTCCTCCTGGTGGGGGAGGCGACGACCGCGAAGGGAACGATCCGGGTGGCGCGACGGAAGTCGCCCGGCGTGATCGTGATCCGGTCCACGCTGGCGCGTCGCGGGCTCCTTCAGGCGGTCCGTCGCCTCAGGACGGAGCGTCCGGAGGTGCAGGTGGTCGCCGTCACCCCGGACGAGCCGAAAGTCTTCCTGAGGACCGCCCGGGCGTTCGGGGTCTCCTTCTGCCTCCCGCGGGACTTCGTGGAGATCAGACTACCGTCGCTCGTGCGGCTGGCCCATCGGGACCACTCCGAGACCGTGGAGAAGCTCCGCCCGGGCTAGAGCGTCGGGAACACGCCCGAATAGAGATCGGCTACCTGGTCGTCGCTCAATGGCCGATTGTAGATCCGGACCTCGTCGAGAGCACCGGGGAAGTACGGGGCGGCGATGCCGGGATAGCGTCCGAAGGTGAGGACGGCGGCGGTGGTCGCGGGACCGGCGGTGCCGGTCCAGGGGCGCGCCGCCTTCGGGATGCCGTCCAC